>JAISIP010000189.1 GCA_031261965.1 Victivallales bacterium
GTCGATTGGTAGACGATTCGAAGCCAATATTCTCAGAAATAGGAGTCGGCTTAAGTTCAAATTGCGTCCTGCCTTGATAGCCCGATCTAACCGAAGCATAAGGCAATGTGCATTTACCGATTTTTGCCCCATAATAATCCGACGCACTTTTACTCCAATTAGTATAATCATCGAACCCATACGCATGACTTGAATGCTCTTTAAATTCACCGCCGACCACCGTCATTACGCCGGAGTCAGATTTATTGGCGTCGTCAATCGGGCTGGCACTGATATTGTAAACGCCGGGGACAGGAGTCGTAACCGACGGATCACCGGTAAACCAAGATGCAATGTTTCCCCAAAAACTACGATTAAAGGTAATGTTTGAGATATTCGATTTTGATTGGGAACTCCCACCTGTTGGGGACACTGTCCAATTGCTGTTTTTGCTGCTATCACCTTCATATGCGGTATAGGTCACGCTCGTTCCGGCGGGAACCGTAATTTCCTTTGCCCCGTTATTCTGGTTGGATTTGATATAAAACGGAGCTTTTGCATTGCCGCTGGCACTCCAGGTCGGCTGACTGCCCTCGCCGCCGGAGGGCGGAATAAGTTTGCCGTTCATGGAGATCGTGAAGTTCGATGTCGGAGTGGAATCAATGGCGTAAGTTACAACCCCGGTGGCTCCACCCGAACTTACCGATATGTCAATTCCGGTCGGTCCGCCTGAGGTGACACCATCAGCCGTATCAAAATCGTAAGTGGTATTGAGGTTGCCTTTGGACACATTCAAAGTGTAAGTTATTCCGCTTGATGTTTTATCACCTTCGATATCACCGGCGTCATAATTAAAGTCCGCGGCATAAGAGTTTGTCGTCAAAACAGTTAAGACTATCAGCAATCCTGCAACCTGATAAATCCTGTCACCCGCGGAACGATTCTCTGCTCTGCTCTGCTCTGCTCTGCTCTGCTCTGCTCTGCTCTGCTCTGCTCTGCTCTGCTCTGCTCTGCTCTGCTCCTAATAAACATGATTTTTTTCTCCCCTTAAAATAGTTTAAAGAAACGAACTCTAAAAGTACAGTAATCCCCCTTCTTGAATAATGCAAGCCCGTTTTAAGAAAAATGCAATATTTTATTTTGTGTGATAATGGGGATATTTTTTTCGTATTCCGCATTTATCCGTCCGTCGTACGGGCTTAGGGATACCTCTAACCGCGGCGAATTTGGGCAGCGGCAAGAGCGGCGAGGCGCGGCAAATCGTCGGCGATCAGCCCCGAATCCCCAAGTTCCCCCGCCAAGCCGTGCAAAAACACTCCAAGTTTAGCCATTTCATAAGGAAAGTCGGGGTTGCCCGATAATAACGCCCCGATAATTCCGCCAAGCACATCGCCGGAACCGGCGGTAGCCAACGCCGGGCAACCCGACGAATTTATGCAGCAACGACCATCGGGTGCGGCTACTACCGTGTGCGGTCCTTTAAGTACCGTTACGGCATTGAGCCGGGCTGCGATCGCCAGCGCGAATTCGGAACGTCCTTCAAATAGCGGAATATCAAATGCTTCGGCGAGTCGTTTCGCTTCCCCAAGGTGGGGAGTGATAATTAGTTTTTCGCGCTTAACCCACCGTTTCGGTTCGCGGGCAACGGCGTTCAGCGCGTCGGCGTCGAGCAAGACCGGTCCGGAGAATTCGAGCAGTTTGGACAGTATATCGATAATTTCCGTGCCGAAATCCCACCCCGACCCGGCGACAATCGCATCGGATTGCGCCATAAATGTTTCAAGTTCCGGCAAAGAGTCAAGATCAAAAACCCCATGATGATTTTTCACTACCCGGGCAATCAACGCCCCCGGTAACGGAGCGAACGGTTTAACCGGAGTCGCCAAACGCACAATTCCGGCACCCGCACGCAACGCCGCCCAAGACAAAAGCGTGGCAGCCCCGCTGTAATTCGCCGACCCGCCGACGATCAACAGCCGCCCCCGGCGATTCTTGTAGGTGTCGAATTCCGGGCGTTTGAGCAGTTTTGCCGCATCAACGGCAAAGCAGGCTTCGGCGGTGGATTCCACACTCAAATCAGGTGCGTTCAAACCAATATCGACCAGACGCAATCGCCCGGAGTAAGCCGGTCCGTCTGCGTTGAAGTGTCCGCATTTGGGGTAGCCGAAAGTGACGGTCAACTCCGCTTGAATCGCGATCCCGGAGTCGGCGTTGCCGGTGTCCCCATTGATTCCTGAGGGCAGATCGATTGCGACAATAGGGCAATTCGAGTCATTCGCCACGGCAATCCAGTTGCGTAATTGAGGGCGAAGTTCACCGCCGAACCCGATACCGAGCAACCCGTCCACAATCAAATCACCGGGGCGAAAATCCGAGAGGGAAAGCGTATCGCGGACTTCCACTTCCACTTTGTTTGGTAAATCTTGCGCGGCACAAGCAGCTTCATGGCGCAATGTGGTCAGTTCCGTTGTAGCATAGACTTTGGTCGGAATATTGAGCAACCCGGCGACAATCAATGCGTCCCCGCCATTATTCCCATGCCCGACTAAAACAACTACACGCGAGAAATCCTTGCCGTGCATATATTTGCATATTTCTTCAGCCGCCCCGCGTCCGGCGCGGCGCATAAGCTCATAGCCGGAAACTCCCGATTCGATAGTTCGGCGTTCCAGCTCACGCATGGTCGCAATTGAGATAATTTGCATAAAAAAACTCCTCGCCCGATTTTGAACGAAGATTACTGTAACATCTCAAGCACTCAATTTCAAGGGTATCTCTAAAAACTGTGTGCGCTAAAATTAGCAGATTCGCAACTTGGAAGTGCGATTTTTAGCCAAATTTCCAGTTTTTAGAGGTATCCTCAAGTGGCGGGAGGTTTGTTTGTCGGACGCAGCAAAGTTGACAAGACAAAAAGCCCGACTCCGACGCAAATGGCAATATCAGCCACGTTGAACACCGGGTAGTGGTAAAAATCATACCAATGAAAATCAAGAAAGTCGATCACCGCGCCGTGCAAAATTCGGTCGAGCGAGTTGCCCGCCACCCCGCCAAGCACGAGCAAAAGCGCAAAATAACGCTCAACACACCGCTCGGTAAGTTCGCGAAAAAAGTATATCACCGCAACGGTGACAAGTAACGCAATCAGCAAAAGAAACCAGCCATGCCCGGAGAGAATGCTCCACGCCGCCCCCTCGTTGCGGACATAGGTTAATGCGAAGAGCGGCGGCAATACCGGCAAACTTTCGCCCAAGCTAAAGCGGTGCAAAACCGCGATTTTAGTCAGTTGATCAAGCGCAAAAACAAAAATCCCGACACATACAGCCAAACCCAAAACCCGATATTCCCGTCGTGATTTCGGTACTATATTGCCGGGTTTCCAGCGAGTCACGAGTTACCTCGCGCTCTCGTGCTTGGATTTGCATTGTACGCAAAAAACCGCGTATGGGCGAATATTGAGCCGCCCCTCGGAAATACGCTCGCCGCACTCCTGGCAAATACCGTATTCACCATCGGTGAGACGTTGAAGCGCGTCTTCGATCAATTGCAGGACGTTGCCCTCCTCGGTGAGCATACGCAACTCCATTTCACGGCGGGAATTATCGCTGGAGACATCCGCCATATGAGTGGTAACTCCGCGCTTGTCGGCATTGCTGCAATCGAGTGCGTCTTCGGCGTGATACTGCATTTGATTGGTAACGACATCCCTGGCGTGCATCAAGGCATCGTAATATTCTTTATCTTTGCCCTCGAAGACAAGATTTTTTTTCTTTTTCCCCATTCCTAACCTCTATCGTGACAATTTTGCTTAGCCTCATACCATACTGTACTCGCCGAATCCATAATATACACGATTTTCCGAGATTTTCAATAGCAAAAAAAATCAATAGAACTCAAAAACGGGAAAATAGTTTTGCAATTAGCTCAAGGGGATCTCTAAAAACTGGGTGCGCTGAAAATTAGCAGATTCATGATTTGGAGGTTAGATTTTGCAAGTGCTTGGCCAACACGGAGTTAACCAGACACACGCAAGCAGTACACATACGAATACGAGCTGCAATTTGCATCCAAATTTCCAGTTTTTAGAGGCATCCTCAAGGTTACACCGAGAAACGGACGTGAATGACATCGCCGTCTTGAATCAAATAGTCTTTGCCCTCAATGCGCAACTTCCCGGCGGTCTGTGCTTTTGCCCAACCTCCGGCGGCGACCAGATCGTCATATGAGACGGTCTCCATACGGATAAATCCCCGGCAAAGGTCGGTATGAATTTTTCCCGCCGCCTGAGGTGCCGGGGTTCCGCGAGTCACCGTCCATGCCCGCGACTCCATCGGGCCTGCGGTAAAAAAGGTGATATAATCGAGTAACTTATAACCGGTGCGAATGACACTTGACAACCCGGTCTCTTTGATTCCGAGCTCCTCCATAAACAGCGCGGCTTCCTCAGCGTCAAGTTGCCCTAACTCCTCCTCCAGTTTGGCGCAAACCGGGACGACTTCCATACCGTGTTTCGCCGCAAAGTCAACAAGAGCTTTGGCTTTGTCGGAAGTTTTGAAATTGCGAAACGTCTCCTCGTCGGTGTTGGCGCAAACAAAAGCCGGCATCATCGACAAGAGCCCGTAGCCTTTTACTTTTTCAACCAGTTTGGGGTTATTGGTATCGTAGACGGGAATCTTGCCGTCCGCAAGCTGGTCGGCGAGCGATTTAATCAGTTCGTACTCAAGTTTTGCGTCAGGGTCATTGGCGCGGGCAAGCTTGTGGGCTTTGTCGCGCCGTTTTTCGAGAGATTCCAAATCCGCAAGCATCAACTCGGTTAGAATAACATCCAAATCGCTCACCGGGTCAACCCGACCTTCGACGTGAACCACATCACCGTCTTCAAACAAACGCACCACATGCGCGATTGCGTCCACCCCCCGGATATGACCGAGAAACTGGTTGCCCAGCCCCTGCCCTTGACTTGCCCCTTTGACCAACCCGGCGATGTCGATAAATTTCAACGTGGAAGGAACAATCCGCCCGGATTTTTCGAGGTCGGAAAGTACCTGAAGCCGCTCATCCGGTACCGGCACAATGCCGGTATTTGGCTCAATCGTGCAGAACGGAAAATTGGCGGCTCCGGCTCCGCCTTTGCACAACGCATTAAATAAAGTGGATTTCCCGACATTGGGCAACCCGACAAATCCGCAGGAAAAACTCATAATATATACAATTCCAAATTGGTAAAAGATTCAAGGGCACCTGTTATACAATTCTTACATAACAAATACCCTTGATAGACTCTATGGCATCTCTAAAAATTGGATTGAGATGAAAAATCGGCATATTCGCAATTTGGAGGTGCGATTTTTCGCCAAGCTTCCAGTTTTTAGAGGTAGCCTCTATAATTTGCGTTAATCGGTAGTGACGATCACATCGGTATCGTAGACGAAGTCGCCCCAGTTGTGCTGAATATCAACCACCCACTCAGGACGCATAATCGCGCCGTACCCCCAACCCGCATCGTTCGGGTCGTCAGGGCAACCCGGCAACGGAATGAGGAAAGTCACAATATCGATCACACCGACCACTTCGCGGGCGACGGTGTAGCAAATACCCTTTAAAGGACCGTAAGTCAGCCCGGCGATGCCACCCATATCCTGCGTGACGTCGTAACCTTTCATAAGCAGTTCCAATGGCCCGAAAGCGACGTTTGCAATACCGCGACCGAGTTTTTCCACCGGCTTCATTATCCATGTGTCATCGGCCGCCGGGGCGGAAAAAGCACCGATTGCCATCACCGCAAAAATCGTAGCAAATAGAACTGTCTTGCGAAATTTCATTTGTTTATCCCTCATTATTTGATTTGCCGTTGAAATCACCGTATTACATGATTCTCGGTGCAATATAACAACTGATTTGACAAAATTCAAGAAAAAATTCTCCATTTCAGCACTTTAATATCGAAAATACTCCAAAAATGTGCTATTTTATTAAAAGAACTAACTAAAAATCAGGATCAACATGAATCCAGCAAAAACCCAGGAACGATTTCGCGACCTGACGCTGTTGTCGGCTTCGGAACACAATTATCCGGCATCACCCGATGCGGCGAAACTTGAGACCTTTGAGAATCTTTACGCCGATCGCGACTATATTATCGAATTCGATTGCCCGGAATACACCTCGCTTTGCCCGGTCACGGGGCAACCCGATTTCGGGCATATTCTGATCCGTTATGTGCCGGACAAAAAGTGCGTTGAGAGCAAATCGCTCAAGCTGTATTTGTATTCATTTCGCAACACCAACACGTTTCACGAAGAGTCGGTAAACACTATTCTCGATGCCGTGGTGAAAGCTTGTTCGCCGCGTCGTGCCGAGGTTGTCGGTCATTTTCGTCCACGCGGTGGAATTGCGATCAATGTCAAAGCAATTTACGGAGACAAGATCGATGGATAAATTTAAGCGTATTCCCCACGGGTCGGTCACTTCGCCCCGCGGCTTTCAGGCAACAGGAGTCGCCGCCGGATTCAAGCGGAGCGGAGCGTTGGATTTTGCGCTGCTCGTAAGCGATGTTCCTGCGAATTTCGCCGGGGCGTTTACCAGCTGTTTGTTTGCCGCCGCCCCGGTTCAAGTCTGCCGTAAGCGGGTTCTTGCGTCCGAAACGATTCGCGCTGCGGTGATCAACTCCGGCAACGCCAACGCCTGCACCGGTGAATCCGGGCTGGCAAATGCCGAAGCAACTTGTGTCTTGGCGGCGAATAAACTTAAGCTCAACCCCGATGATGTGGTAGTCTCGTCCACCGGGAGAATCGGGACTCAACTGCCGATGGAGACGATCAAAAAGGGGCTTGAGTTGGCAGTTGCAAAGCTCTCCGCCGACGGTGGAAACAGTGCCGCCCGGGCGATTATGACCACCGACACGGTTCCCAAATCCATGGCTATTGAGTTTGAACTCGACAATGTACTTTGCCGTATCGGCGCGATGACCAAGGGTGCCGGGATGATCGACCCGTCGCTGAAAGTGCCACACGCGACGATGCTTTGCTATATCACGACCGATGTGAAAATCTCAAACGAATTGCTCGCTCAAATAGTCGAATCGAACGCCGAAAAGTCGTTTAACCGGATTACGGTCGATGGCGATATGAGCACGAACGACACGGTTATTGTTATGGCAAACGGGTTGTCAAAAGTGGAAATCACGCCGGACAGCGCGAACGCCGAAACCTTCCGCCAGGCACTGCTTGAAGTTATGCAGCAGCTGGCTCGCGAAATGGTTATGGACGGCGAAGGTGTGACGAAATTCGTGCACGTTGAAATTTCCAATGCCCAAACTCAAAACGACGCGAAACTCTGCGCCGAGGCGATCGCCAATTCGCTGCTGTGCAAAACCGCATGGTTCGGCGGCGACCCGAACTGGGGGCGGGTAGTCGCCGCGCTGGGATATTCCGGCGCGCAATTCACCCCGGAAAAAGTCGATGTTTTTTACGACAAACTCCCGGTGGTAAAAGCAGGCGGTGATGCCGGAACTTCAGAAGACGCCTTATCTGAAATTGTCCGTAAGCGGGAATTTACCGTTGCGGTGGATTTGCATGACGGCGAGGAAAGTTACTGGGTTTGGACGAACGATATTTCGTACGACTACGTCAAAATCAACGCAGATTATCACACCTAAAATTCAGGATACCATATATGAAAAGCTCAGATGTTAAAGTTTTGATCATCACCGGGTTCGGTCTAAATTGCGAACGCGAGACCGCGGCGGCGTGCAAATTAGTCGGTGCCACGCCGGAATTGGTGCATCTCAACGATCTTATCGCCGGCAAACATACGCTTGACGAATACAATTTTCTGGTTTTCATCGGCGGATTTTCGTTTGGCGACCATCTCGGCTCGGGTACGGTTTTCGCCAATCGGGTCAAATTCAAATTGCGTGACCAGCTTGAGAAATTCGTCGCCGACGGCAAACTTGTCATGGGCATTTGCAACGGGTTTCAGACCTTGACCCGGTTGGGTATGGTTCCCGCGCTCGACGGAGATTATTTTAAGCAGACAACAGCATTGGCACACAATGATTCCGGGGTTTTCCGCGATGATTGGTGTATGCTCTCCGCCGATTCGCAATCGCCCTGTGTTTTTACTAAGGGGATCGACTTTGTTCGGTTGCCGTTGCGCCACGGCGAGGGTAAATTTGTCGCCGATGACAGCGTGCTTGACGAGCTTGAAGCCCGCCATTTAATCGCGGTCAGATATTGCAATTCCGACGGAAGCGCGGCAACCGAGTTTCCCGCCAACCCCAATGGTTCGTTGCGTTCCATCGCCGGAATTTGCGACCCGACCGGTAGGGTTTTTGGCTTAATGCCGCACCCTGAGGCGTTTCTGAGCGTCTATAACGCCCCCGATTGGACGGCTGACAAAGCCACCGGGAAATTGGCGCGTGAGGGCGAAGGAGTGGTGTTCTTTCGCAATGCGATCGATTACATTGTTGGAGCTGCAAAAAATTGAAGATCTGTTTTAACGGGACTTGGGAGGAAACTCCAACTGAAATCAGCGTGGCGGAGTTTCTTAAACAGCGAAACTTGAACGCCGGCGAAATCATCGCCGAGGTAAATGAGGCGATACTTGGCGGGGATGAATTCGGAATCACGCTAAAGGATCAAGACCATTTAAACGTGTTTCGCGTTGTGGCGGGGGGATAATCGCCGTGGAGGTCAATCCATATCTCTCCTCAGCAGAACGCGCCATTCTTGAGAATGCGAAAATCGGAATCGCCGGAGCCGGCGGGCTGGGGTCCAATTGTGCGATGCACTTGGTCCGTTCCGGAGTTCGCCATTTACTCATCGCCGATTTTGATCGGGTTGCGGCGAGTAATTTAAATCGCCAATTTTTCTTTGCCGATCAGATCGGGCAAAAAAAAGTCGAAGCACTCGGAGTGAACTTAAGACGCATTGTTCCCGATCTGGAACTTGAACTTTTTGACCAAAAAATTTGCGATAATAACGCCGTTGAATTGTTCAAATCATGCGATATTATCGTGGAGGCGTTCGATTCGGCAAATGCCAAGCAGATGCTTATAAAAAGCTTGTTGAAAGCAAATAAAAAAATTGTCGGAGCGAGCGGACTTGGTGGCTGGGGGCGGAGCGAAGCAATCCGTCTGCGCCAATTTGGCGGCGGAAAATTGTATATCATCGGCGATTGCGCCAGCGAAGTGGGTAACGGTGAATTTCACCCGTTTTCACCGCGGGTCGGAGTCGCCGCTGCCATGGAAGCCAATACTGTAATTGCACTTCTGCTTGGGGTGCAAGCCTAAAATATAGGGAAGAATCGCTATTATGAAAGATCTCGTCATTGCCGGAAAGAAATTCAAAAGCCGTTTCTTTCTCGGTACCGGTAAATTTGCCTCCAAACAACAGTTTGCCGCCGCGCTTGAAGCGTCCGAAACCGAGCTTGTCACCACCGCACTCACCCGGGTTGATATTGCCCTGCCGGAAGCCGACGACATTCTCGGCGTCATTGACCGAAATAAAATTGAAGTCATGCTGAACACTTCGGGCGCACGCAACGCCGAAGAGGCAATCCGCATTGCGAAACTCGGCAAGGCGGCCGGATACAATTGGATTAAACTGGAGATTCACCCCGATGCCCACTATCTCTTGCCCGACCCGATTGAGACGCTCAAAGCTGCGGAAGCGATGGTAAAAATGGGGCTGATTGTACTGCCCTACATCAACGCCGACCCGGTGTTGGCACATCGGCTTGAAGAGTGTGGCACGGCGGCGGTAATGCCGTTAGGTTCGCCGATCGGGTCTAATCAGGGGATACGTACCAAGGCGATGTTGGAGATTATTATTGAACAATCCAATATCCCGGTGGTGGTCGATGCCGGGATCGGCTTGCCATCGCACGCCGCTGGTGCGATTGAACTCGGTGCGGACGCGGTGTTGATCAATACCGCCGTAGCGGCAGCGGATGATCCGCAAAAGATGGCGGAGGCGTTTCGTCTGGCGATTCGCGCTGCCGAGCTTGGGTTGCAAGCCCGACCGCCGATGGCGATTTCCACTGCCTCCGGCACGAGTCCGCAAAATACTTTTGATATTTTTCGGTGAAGGGCGAAGTGCAGATATGTTTCCTGAACTAAAGTTTTCCGAAGCTGAAATCCGCCGTTTGCTTAATTCCGCCACGCCGGAAGCGATCCAAAATTCACTCGCAAAAGCGAAGTGCAATTACTTTGATTTGCTCAATTTAATTTCGCCTGCGGCGATGGAGTTTTTACCGCAAATGCGTGAAAAAGCGCAAGCTTGCCGTCGCCGTTATTACGGCAAGACCGTAACGATTTACGCGCCGTTATACATCTCCAACAGCTGTGTAAACGCTTGCAAGTATTGCGATTTCAGCATCCGCCACAAATATGAACGCAAAATATTGACGCTGGATGAAATTCGGCAAGAAGCGGATGCGGTTCGAGCAATGAATATCGACTCGCTGTTGATTGTCGCCGGCGAGGATCCGATTCGTATGAGTGTCGATTTTCTCTGTGAAGTCGGCAGTATGCTTAAGGAGAAATTCTCATATTTGAGTCTTGAGATCGCCCCGCAGGAAGAGGATAATTACCGTAAACTCTTTGAAGCCGGGTTCGAGGGGTTGACGCTCTTTCAAGAAACTTACAATCAGGAGTTGTACAAAGAGTTGCACCCGGTCGGGCCCAAGCGGGTTTACGATTTTCGGGTCTGGAGCCAATTGCGTGCAGGGAAAGCCGGAATGCGCAACTTAGGTATGGCGTTTTTGCTCGGACTGGACGAGTGGCGTTTAGAGGCGGCAAGTCTCGGAGCGCATGCGATTTATCTGCAAAAACATTGCTACGAGAGCAAGGTGCAGTTCGCTTTTCCGCGCATTACCGCGACCGATGGCGGGTTTCAACCGGCACACCCGGTCGGGGACGATGAGCTGGAGCTTATGATGTTGGCGTTTCGGATCGCGTTCCCGGAATGCGGCATGACCATTTCCACCCGGGAATGCCCCGAATTTCGCGATCGCATGGTGCAACTTTGCGCCGATAATATGAGTGCCGCCTCACGGGTGACACCCGGCGGTTACGCCCTGCTTGCCGATGAGGATGTCGGGCAATTTACGCTAAACGATTCGCGTAGCGTCGAAGAGGTGGAAAACGCCATTCGACGCAACGGGCAAGAGGTGATCCGCAAATATTGGGATCGGGCGTTGTAATACGAATTCCGGGATACCGTCAGCAGGTAAATCCGAGTTGGCGCAACGTTTTACGGACTTGCTCCGAACCGCCCTGGACGGTAAATGCCCCGTACTCCCGACGAACCGGGTAATTGCCGCGTTGCGCCTCAAATCCGGCAGGATCGTGCCGCAATTTCAAATCGTCTTCACAAATATTATAACTGTGCAACAAAGCTTGTCTAAGCTGTTGTGCTTCCGGCAATTCAGAATTGATCACAATCGTCGGATTTTTAGGCTTCGGCAAATTTCCAAAAGTCCAATTACTCAGTTGGTCAATACCAAAAAACTTCGCCAAAGCTTGGATCACCATTGCGCTGCCGTTCGCCTTGCCGTCGCCGGAATAGCCAGCGATGTGAGGCGTTCCAAGCCGAACTGAATTAAGCAGTTCGCGGTTGATACCAGGTTCGTCCTCCCAAACGTCAAGCACCGCCCCGGCGATCGTTTTGGTCTTTAGCGCGGCAATCAGTGTCCCGGAATCGACCACCTCCCCCCGGCTGGTGTTGAAAAGTTGCGCTGAATTCTTCATCTGCGCTAAAAACTTCGCATTGCAAAGGCAACGGGTTGGATATTTGCCATCGTCGGTCAACGGGGTATGCAAAGTGACAAAGTCGGAATCTCTCAACAGCTCGGCAAGCCCGGTAAAATTCGCGTTATTTTCGCGTTCGGCACGGGGAGGGTCATTCAGAATCACCCTCATGCCAAGAGTTTTACCCATAGCAGCTACCTTGCTTCCGACATTGCCAACCCCGATTACACCAAGCGTCTTGCCCAAAAAATCAACTTCAGCAGTAGCCAACGCGCTAACGATATATTGCGCCACGCTCGATGCATTGCACCCGGGAGCATTGCTCCAGGCAATTCCGACTTTTTGCAAATACTGCACGTCAAGATGGTCAAACCCGATTGTGGCGGTCGCGATAAATCGGACTTTGCTGTTTGCCAACAACTTTTCATCGCAACGGGTGCGGGTGCGAACAATCAACGCGTCCGCATCGCGAATCAGCCCGGGGGAGATCGCCCCCCCCGGCAAGTAGATAACGTCGGCAAAAGACTCCAAGACCCCGCTTATAAACGGAATCCTGTCATCAACGACGATTTTTAGGCAAGAACGCTTCAAATCAGCGAATCCCAAAGATTTACGTCCTCAAGTTTTTCGCGGATATTGTTTGCGAACTGGGCAGCCATCGCACCGTCCACCACGCGGTGGTCGGCGGAAACGGTGATCTTCATAATGTCGCGAATCACGATTTCACCGTCGCGTACCACCGGGGTCGGGATACAACTCGACACTGCGAGAATCGCGCTTTCGCCGGGGTTCACGATAGCCATAAAGCTCTCGACGTTCATCATGCCCATATTGGAAATGGTAAACGTGCCGCCTTTCATCTCATCGGGCGAAAGTTTCCCGGTACGCGCTTTTTCGGCGAGTTCACCGGACTCCGCCTGGATTTCATCAAGCCCCTTGCGGTCGGCATTGACAATCACCGGCACAACCAATCCATTATCGACCGATACCGCCATGCCGATATTGACCTTGGATTTTTGCGAAACCGAGTTGCCGTCGCAAAACGAGTTTACATTGGGAAACTCTTTGAGTGCCAACGCCACGGCTTTGATAATAAAGACGTTGACCGAGAGGTTGATCCCCTCCGCCTTGAGCGTTTTGCGCTTCTTCATCAGATCGCTCATATCGATCGCCACGGTTACGTAAAAATGCGGAATCGTCTGCTTCGACTGCGTCAACCGCTGCGCGATAACTTTGCGCATGGTGTTAAACGGTTTGGGTCGCTCGGCAATCGCGGCTTTGACATCGGCAATCGTGATGCGTCCGCCGTCGCCGGAACCTTCCAATTCAATCATCTCAAGTTTCTCTTCGGCCGCCAAAGAGAGTGCCACCGGAGTGATCCGCCGTTTGAAATAGCCACTTGACTCAAGATAATTCTTGACATCCTGCTCGGTCAATCGCGTTCCGGAAGCCGGAATTTTCGCCAAATTCACCAAATAATCGGCGGCGAACTTCTTAGCCCGCGGGGAAATAGGTTTCTTTACAGGAGCAGGTACGCTCTTAGGCGGAGCAGCCGGAGTCGGAGCAACCGGAGTCGGCGTAGCCGCAGAAGTTTCCTTTGGGGCAGGAACACTCACAGGTGCACTCGCCGGGATCGGAGTCGGCGCGGCAGCCGGAGTCGGAGCAGCGGCGGGGGCGGCAGGGGCGGACACCACCATATCGGCGGGGATCGCTTCGCCGGCTTCCCCGACAATCGCGGCGACCGTGGTCATAACCGGGACTTCCACTCCGACCGGGGTCACGATCTTTAAAATCGTGCCTTCAAATTGGGACTCCACTTCAAGCACGGCTTTATCGGTTTCCACCTCAAAAAGCACATCGCCCTTTTTAATTTTATCCCCTTCTTTGACCCGCCAGGCGGCGATAGTCACGGTCTCTTCGGACTGTCCGAGTTTCGGAACGGGTATTTTTGTAGCCATATTAAATTCCTCCTGTTCCGTTAAATCAATAAAGTTTCTTCACCGCTGAAACAATGTCTCCGGCAGTCGGCAAAAACGCCTCTTCCAGCGTGTACGCTTGCGGGGCAATACCGTTTTTCGCACCGATCTTCAGCACCGGCGCGTCAAGATCGTCAAAGCAGTTTGCCACCACTTGCGAAACGATTTCACCGGTAAAGCTGCCAATATCAACGCATTGGCTTACAACCACACAACGCCCGGTCTTGCGTACCGAAGCGAAAACCGCCTCGGAATCGAACGGAACCAGTGTACGCGGGTCGAGAACTTCAGCGGAAATTCCCTCGGCGGCAAGCGCGTCGGCAGCCTTAAGCGCGTCGGCAACAGCCGGTCCCCAAGCCACGATCGTCACATCTGAGCCTTCGCGGACAATATTCGCCACACCAAACGGAACGGTGTAATCCTCCTCGGGAACGACCCCTTTGACATTGTAAAGCAGCTGCCCTTCGACAAAAACCACCGGATTATTGGTGCGAACCGCCGTTTTGATCATACCTTTGGCATCGTAAGGATTCGACGGGTACGCCACAAACGTCCCCGGAATATGCGCAAACATCGACTCCAGCGATTGCGAGTGCTGACCGCCGTATCCTTTGCCGCCGCCGACGCTGCAACGCACAACCAGCGGAACTTCAGTCGATGCGCCGGTCATATAATGCCACTTCGCCGCCTGATTTGAAATCTGGTCGGAGGACATCAACGCAAAATCCATATACATCAACTCCGCCACCGGGCGATAACCGGTCATCGCCATACCGACCGCCGCACCGCAAATACACGCTTCGGAAATCGGGGTATTTAAGACGCGGTCGCGACCGAACGCCTCAAGCATTCCCTTGGAGAGCTTAAACGCTCCGCCGTATTCCGCCACGTCTTCGCCAAACAGCACCACGCGTTTGTCGCGTGCCATCTCTTCGCAAAGACCTTCTTTGATCGCATCGCGATAAGTCGTCATGCCGTTCGCGTCGCGCTTGGCCCGCGGCAGGGGTTCATAAAGTTTCGGCGCGGTGTAGGAGTCAGGAACAATCGAGCTGTCGGTGTCGGTGTACATATATTTGATCACATCGGCCGGATCGGGATCGGCGGCATCGGCGGCGCGACGGGCGGCGCGGGCGTTGCGGGCGGCAACTTTGGCTTCCAACGCGCCGAGTTCTTTTTCGCTCATGATTTTCGCTTCGATGAGCTTGGTGCGGAATGTTTGTACCGGGTCGATCTCTTTCCAACGCGCTTCCTCTTCGCGGGTACGATATTCGTTGCGCGGGTCGGAGAGCGAGTGACCGTAATAACGGTAGGTGTCAAATTCCAGCAACACCGGTCCCTCACCCTTGGCGATAATCGCCTTGGCGCGGGCAATCGCATCGCGAACGGCGAGAATATCCATGCCGTTGACGATTTCGGCGTGCATATTGTCGTTGTCAAACCCGGCGGCGCGACGTGCCAAATGGTCAACGCCTGTGACTTCTCCGTCGGCGCGGCCGGTCATGCCGTAATGGTTATTGATCAAGCAGTAGATAATCGGCAAACCGAATTTGGTCTCCGCCAACGGTCCGTTGAACTGATCCTGATTCGCCCAGTTCAGCGATTCCAGCACCACGCCGTTGGAGTACGCGCCGTCGCCGGCAAAAGAGCAAACCACGCGGCCTTTCATTTTTTCGTCGATTCGGCAGGTCATCGCCGCTCCGGTAGCGATCGGGATTCCGCCGCCGACAATCGCGTTGGCTCCGAGATGACCGACTCTGAAGTCGGCAATGTGCATACCGCCGCCACGCCCCTTACCATAACCGTCTTCTTTGCCGAACAGCTCGGCGATGGTGCGAAAGACGTGGTCTTCCATCACCGCCTCGCGCAACTCTTCGCCGGCGAGCGACGAAAATTCCGGGCAGCGTTCATGCAGCTCTTTTTCGTTCATCTTGCGAATGGCGTGAAAACCTTTGGCGATCGAGTCGCCGTGCCCGCGGTGGGTACTGGTGATCAGGTCGGTTATGTTCAACATCGAGCATACCCCCGAAGCTGTCGCCTCCTGACCGATCGAAAGGTGGGTCGGCCCGCGGTAGTTGTAGTCGCTGATCACCTCGTAAGCACCGGTACGACACTTGTTGATCATATCTTCAAATTCGCGAATAACCAGCATGGACTCGTACAATTCGGCGGCTTCGGCTTTGGAAATCGCTTTGGCTTTGTACTCTTCGGTAAGCGTCTTAGAGAACGCGTATGCCGGAATCGGTTTGAGTTTAATGGTTTCTTTGCGGAAATTCGGACCACGATCGGAGAGATAATTGTTCGCCATTTTTTCTTTTCCTTATTGGTGATTAAGTTTGTATGACTTCGATTTTATGTTTTTTAAGTATTTTCAAGAATTCTATCGGAACGCCCGAATCGGTTACTATTGTGTCAAAATCTTCGAGAATTCCGGCATTGACCAGTGAGGTCCGACCGAACTTGCCGGAATCCGCCAGCAAAATCGCCCGCTCGGCGCGACCGAGAATCAGCTTCTTGGTGAACGCTTCGCCGGGGTCGGTGGTGGATACGCCGGAGGCGGTGAACCCGATTGTGCCGAAAAACGCCTTGCCGATGTGCAGAGCTTCGCCGATCGGCGAAGTCAAAGGTCCAACCAGAGTACGCGACAGAGGGCGAAATTCGCCGCCGAGCAAGATCAACCGATGCCCCGACTCCATAAGTTCGGCGGCGGACATCAAAGAATTTGTGACAATCGTCAAATCCCGGCAACTGCCGAGCTTGCGTGCCAACGCCAAAACCGTGCTGCCGCCGTCGAGGTAAACGGAATCACCGTCATCGATCAAAGATAACGCGGCTTCGGCGATACGCTCTTTTTCATCGGCGTGAAGGGTGGTTTTTTCATGGAACAAAGGTTCGCGCTTTTCATCGCCCGATACCCGGACAGCTCCGCCGTGTACGCGCCGAATCGCGCCGCTTTCTTCGAGTGAACGCAAATCGCGCCGCACGGTTGCTTCGGAGACTTGCAATGCCGCCGAAAGTTCCGCGATCGTCTGCAATCCGTTGCCGAGAGCTTCGCATATCAGACTCTCACGCTCGGGCAAAAGCAGTTTTCGATTGTTATTGCAGTTTGTCATGCTTATATTTTATCACATTTTTTCATTTTTGCAAGTTTTTGAAAGATTTTGACAGAATTAAATGCAAAAAAATGGATTCCACAGCCGAATACCGCTAAAGGGTATCTCTTAATCGTAGGCTATAAAAAAAACGCCCCGCTTCCTTAGAAGCGAGGCGAAATATCGCACAATAAACTCTGTAAAGCGAAATTATTCTGCTTTTTCTTCTTCCACTACAGTCGATTCCACCACTTCAGCTTCTTCGACTTTAGATTCTTCGACCTTGGACTCTTCCTTGGCTTCCACCTTGGACTCCTCGGCTTTCGGCGCGGCTTTCTTCTTGTTTTCTTTGACCTCTACCGGGTCTTTGACCAATTGAAGAATGCACATCTCGGCGGCATCGCCACGGCGAACGCCGAGCTTGAGAATGCGGGTATAACCCCCGTCGCGTCCTTCATAAGAAGGGGCGATTTCGTCAAACAGCAGTTTGACCGCATCTTTATCGCGCAATTTCGCAACCGCCAGACGACGACGGTGCAAATCACCTTTTTTGCCGATGGTGATCAGCTTTTCCGCAAAACGGCGAGCTTCTTTTGCCTTAACTAAGGTGGTTTGAACCTGACCGTGAGTAAAGAGACTGCTGACCATGTTTGCCAACATCGCCCGACGATGGGCACTGGAACGACCAATTTTAAATGTATGAACTCTATGACGCATGATTACTTTCTTTCCTCAGCTTCGGACCTGACCCGAACCGATTCCGCTTCAAGTGCGGTCATCAGCCGATCGCTGAAGGTCATCCCCAGCTCAAACCCGATCTTTTCGATTTTTTCTTTAATTTCATCCAGTGACTTTTTGCCGAAATTCCGATATTTGAGCATACGACTCTCGGATTTTGTGCAAAGCTCGCCGATCAATTTGATGTTCGCGCTATTCAGACAATTCATCGCCCGAACCGAGAGATCCAAAGTTTCAACGTCTTGTGCCAAGCGTTTGAACATCTTTAACTCTTCGTCACTTAGAACCACATCTTTTTCGATAATCTGATTGCCCATAAACGGTTGCAGATGATCGCGAAGAATCCTGGCCGCCTCTTCAAGTGCCGCTTGCGGGGAAATCCGTCCGTCAGTCCAGATCTCCAACTCCAAGCTGTCCATTTCAGTCTCTTCGCCGACACGCGCCGCGCCGACTTGATAATTTACCCGGGTCACCGGGCTGAACAAACAATCCACCGGAATCGTACCGATCGTACGCGCAGCGGTGTTCTTTTCGGCAGGCGAATAACCTTTGCCTTTGATCACTTCGACTTCAGCGCGAAACGGACGAGCCTTGTCCAGCGTGCAGATAAGCTGCTCGGGGTTGAGCACCTCCACTGTGCTGTCGCAAATGATGTCCGCCGCCGTCACCGGACCGGCCTTATCTTTGTGAATTTCCAACGTTTTGGAGCCTTCTGAATGAAGATTCAGCCGAATGCACTTCAAATTCATCACTATCTCGGTAATGTCTTCAAGCACGTTGTCCAGCGCGTCAAATTCATGTTTTGCTCCGTCAATACGCACCGAACAAATCGCCGCCCCTTCCAGCGAAGAGAGTAGAACCCGGCGCAGCGAGTTGCCCAGCGTATGACCGTATCCACGCTGAAACGGCGCCGCGATGAACTTGGCGTAATTTTCGGTAGAACTCGCATCATTGACGATGATCGACTTGGGCATCGGGAAACCGATCGCAACAGTCATATTTTCCTCCAAACTTGATTATGCCCGCAGGCATTTTTATCAAAAAAACGAACAACCGGGAACTTTTTCTGCATCGAACGCCTCATTGTTTAGGCGCTCCGCCGGAAAGCTCCCACCCGAACCGGTCGGTTAGACCCGGCGACGCTTCGGAGGACGGCACCCATTGTGCGGTACCGGCGTAATATCTTTAATCGAGCTGATTTCAAGCCCCGCCGCCGCAATGCCGCGAACTGCGGACTCACGACCGGCACCCGGTCCTTTGATCCGAACTTCAACCTCTTTCATGCCGAGCAATTGCGCTTTTTTGGCGGCATCTCCGGCGATGACCTGAGCCGCGTAAGCGGTGCTTTTGCGCGAGCCTTTGAACCCGTTTTTTCCACCGGTTGACCAGCAAAGCACATTGCCATGCAGATCGGTGAACGTCACTTTCGTGTTGTTGAACGTCGCGAGAACGTAAGCGATGCCGCTTGGAACAAAGCGACCGCTCTTGCCACGCTGTTTGATGACCGGCGCGGCAGAAACCGACGCTTCGGCTGCGACATCCGCAACCTCGGTATTTTTCACTTCTTCAGCCATAATTTTATCTATTCCTGATTTATGATCTCAAATTCATCGAATCCGTCTTGCTTTTACGCGACAAAATTTTTTATCGCGTTAGACCCAAGCAGTCGGAATACCGTCTGATTAGGCCTTGGCGGCCAAGCGGCGCTGAGTTTTGTCGCGAATTGCGCCGATGGTGATCTTCTTGCCTTTGCGGGTACGGGCGTTCGTTTTGGTTCGCTGACCACGCACCGGCAAACTCCGGCGATGACGGATTCCGCGATAGCAGTTGATCTGCTGCAAACGACGAATATCCGCCGCGAGCATACGCCGCAAATCGCCTTCGACGACGATTTCGTTTTGAAGGATCTTTGTGATCGCTGCAATCTGATCTTGAGTCAGATCTTTCGCTTTGAGATCTTCCGGGATTTGAACTTTTTCGATAATTTCGAGCGCTTTTGCCGGGCCGACACCGTAAAGATAGCGTAAAGAATACGCAATACGCTTGTTGCCCGGAATGTCCACACCAATGATACGAGGCATAACTATTTGTTCCTATATCGTTAAAATTTGAAGCGAAATCAACCTTGACGCTGCTTGTGGCGTGCATCGCGGGAGCAAATTACCCGGATGATGCCGTTGCGCTTGATAATCTGGCAAAATTCGCATCTGCGCTTTACCGATGCTCTTACTTTCATAACTTCATTCCTCACGTTGAAGCGATATACAAAAAAACGACAAAAAACACAAACACGATACCCTACCCGCTTGCCTACTCGCGGTTTTCGCCGTTTTCAGTAAGCAGATCAGCGGTGCCGAGCTTGCTACCTGTTTGCCGGTCACGCCTCCACGAGCGGTGGAATCTGCGATATGGAAACGCTCCGACATAAAATTTTGTCTGATAAAATAGCATTGAATATTTCATAATGCAAGTGCTTAACAACATTTATTTGCAAGTTTTTAGAGCTATCCTTTAGTTTTGGGGGATTGACTTCAGCACCAAACGCCTGTAGATTATATTGTGAGAGTTAATTGCAAAACTACCTTTTGACATGATTTTGACGGTACTATTGAGAAATTTTTGTTCTTTGACAAGCTTCAAGGCGTAGCAGTGCTACGCAAAAAAGCGAGTCAAGGAAACAAAAAAAATCAATAGAACTCAAAAGCGAACCAAAATAGTTTTGCATTTAGCTCGTAAAGTTAATTGCAAAACTATAAGCGAGAGATGAAAATGACCGATTTTTGGGTTACAGAGGCGATGAACGGATTTGGGATGACGGTTCAAGTGACCGAAGAACTTTGTCGTTGTCAATCGAAATTTCAAAAAATCGAGGTCTATCAAACCGTCAAACTTGGTCGTATGCTGTTATTGGACGGGATTATTCAGCTGACTGAATACGACGAGTTCGCCTACCATGAAATGTTGACCCATGTGCCACTTTTTGCCCACGATTCGCCTAAGCGATTGCTGGTGATCGGCGGCGGCGACGGCGGAGTGTTGCGCGAGGCGGCGAAACATTCGGAGCTTGAAGTCATGGATATTTGCGAGATCGATGCCGAAGTAATCGAAATTGCCAAACGCTTTTTACCGTCCATCTCCTGCGGATACGACGACCCCCGGGTGAAGATCCATATCGCCGACGGCAGTGAGTTCATCAAGGACAAACCGGGCTATTACGATGTGATTATCGTTGACTCAACCGACCCGGGCGGTCCGGGGACTCCGCTATTTGGCGAAGAGTTCTACCGCGATATGAAAAAAGCGTTGCGTCCGGGAGGAGTGATCGCGACTCAATCTGAGTCGGCATATTTGTTGCCGGAGATAGTCAAACGCCTTTATCTGGCATCAACGCAGGTGTTTCGCTCGGTCAATTATGCGTCAATTGCGGTGCCGACTTATCCGACCGGGACGATCGGCGCATGCGTGGCGGGCGACCGGGACGATGTTACGCAAATAGCGCGACCGATTCCGGAAAAATTGTCAAAGCAACTTCGTTATTACAATTCTGCCATCCATCAGGCGGCGTTTGCCAATCCGAGTTTTGTAAAGCAGCTTTTGAATTCGTGAAAATTTACCGTTTTTCATTTGCAAAATCGGACAAAAGCTTTAGATTGTAAATGAAGCAGGAGGTTAGCATATGTTATGTGATATTTGCAAAAAAAATGAAGCGACCATTCATATAAAAGAGTTGCACAGCGGGGAAATCCATACCGCTAATTTGTGTTCGACTTGTGCCTCGGAAAAAGAAAAAAACGGCGAATTAAGTGCGCTGGGCTTTAATTTGGCGGAGATGCTCTGCAATTTGGGCAAAATCTCTTCGGCGATCAAGTCACATCAGGAATCCCCGGCGGAGTCCGCGACAGTCTGCCCGAAATGCGGCTGGACGATCGGCAGAATCAAGAATTCCGGCGGGCGACTCGGCTGTCCGACTTGTTACAACGCGTTTGCGCCTATGCTTTCGGAGGCGATCCAAAACGTTCATCGCGGCTCGGTTCACTTAGGCAAACGCATGCAGTCCGCCTCGCCTGACGGTCGTGTTGCTCTGGAAACGGAGTTGAGCAGCCGACGTCATGAACTCGACGCTTTGGTAAAACGCGAAGAGTATGAACAGGCCGCCGTATGCAGAGATAAGATCAATCAACTCAAAGCCGCATTGGATAAAATGTCCACCGACGAGGCGAGCCATGAATAACCAAATCGATCGATTGCTCGCCAAACGGGTGAGTTTTCTCGCCGATGCCGGACCGGATGAAGACATCGCCATTAGTTCACGGATTCGCCTGGCGCGGAATCTCGCCGATCACCGTTTCCCGGTATCGGCCGATGCCGAAGAGCTGCATGAAATTTGCAACGCAGTGTCATCGGCGGCGGCTGATTCCGGGGCACTGGGTTGCCCGGAGTGTTTTTCGTTTGATCCGGAAAAACTCGACGAGTTGGATCGCGAATTTTTGCTGGAACGCCGTCTTGCCAGTCGGGATTTTTTGAACCGCCAGACCGGGACGCGGCTACTGGTAAAAAGCGATGAATCGTGTTCGGTCATGATCAACGAGGAAGACCATTTGCGAGTTCAGACTATGTTGCCTGGCTTTCAGCTCGACGCGGTCTGGAAGCAGATCGACGAGTTGGACAGCCAACTCGGATCGCGCTTGAATTATGCCTTTGATGACCGGCTCGGATTTTTAACCAGTTGCCCGACCAATGTCGGAACCGGAATGCGTGCTTCGGTTATGTTGCACTTACCGGGATTGGTACTCGCCGGGCAAATCGCCCCGACCATTCAGGGCATCAATAAACTGAATCTTGCGGTACGCGGCATCGACGGCGAGGGAACCGCCAATCAAGGCAGCTTGTTTCAAATTTCAAATCAAAGCACCTTAGGTGAGAGCGAACCGCAAATTTTGGAGCGGCTGAACGCGGTTATCGGTCAGTTGATTGTTCACGAGAAAAATGCGCGTCGTCTGCTACTGCAACGCGACCAGTTTTCATTGCTCGACCATGTCGGGCGTTCTTACGGAACGTTGCGACACAGCTACAAACTCACCGGCGAAGAGGCACTCAACTGCCTTTCGGGGGTTCGGGTCGGGGTTGACCTGGGCATGTTCACCTCGTTGGATATTCACACGGTGAACGAGTTGTTTATCGGCATTGGCGCGGCTCATCTGCAAAAAAAAGAGGGGCGGGTACTTTCTTCGCTTGAACGCGATATTTGCCGGGCGGCACTTTGCCGGGAAAAACTAAAAATTTAGGCTACCTCTAAAAACTGGAAGCTTGGCTAAAAATCGCATCTCGTATTCGTATGCGCGACCTTGCGCGTATCTGGTTAACTCTACGTTAGCCAGGTACTTGCAAAATCGCACCTCCAAATTACGACTCTATCGATTTTTTAACTCAAGCCAGTTTTTAGAGATACCCTTCAGGGTATCCGAGCTAATTTCAAAGTGCCGCCGTCCGTCGTACGGATCGTCTACTGAGCTAATTGCAAAACTACCTTTTTGGCATGATTTTGCAATTAGCTCTACTGACCGTAAATAGCCAGGTCGCCCAAAAGCTCTTCAATACGGAGCAGTTGGTTGTATTTGCAGATGCGGTCGGTTCGCGAGAGCGAGCCGGTTTTGATCTGTCCGGCGTTGGTCGCCACCGCGATGTCGGCAATGGTGGTGTCTTCGGTTTCGCCGGAACGGTGACTGATCACGGCGGTGTATCCCGCCCGGTGAGCCATTTCAATCGCGTCAAGCGTTTCGGTCAAAGTGCCGATCTGGTTGACTTTTACAAGGATCGAGTTGGCGCAACCTGATTCGATGCCTTTTGCCAAGTATTTGACGTTGGTGACAAAAAGGTCGTCGCCGACCAGCTGGCAACGGTCGCCGATACGGTCAGTCAGAAGTTTCCAACCCTCCCAATCGTTTTCCGCCATACCGTCTTCTATCGAGTCGATCGGATATTTTTTAATCAACTTTTCGAGGTATTCGACTTGAGCTGCCGAGTCGCGTTCCTTCCCCTTGTCTCCCTCAAATTTACTGTAGGAGTAAACACCTTTTTTGAAAAATTCGCTTGCGGCACAGTCCAAGGCGATCATAACGTCTTTGGCGGGTACATATCCCGCCGACTCGATCGCTTTAAGAATGGAGTCCAACGCCTCCTCGGTTCCCCCTTTGAAATTCGGGGCAAAACCACCCTCATCGCCGACTGCGGTGGAGAGTTTTTTCTCTTTTAGAATCTGCTTGAGGGCGTGAAACACTTCGGCTCCCATGCGCAAAGCCTCCGAGAAACGCTCCGCCCCGACCGGACGAATCATAAACTCCTGAAACGCGATCGGCGCATCGGAATGCGCTCCGCCGTTGATGATATTCATCATGGGAATCGGCAAAACCTTGGAATTCACTCCGCCGAGATAGCGAAAAATCGGTAATTCAAGCTCATTCGCCGCCGCCCGCGCCACTGCAAGCGAAACACCCAAAATCGCGTTTGCTCCGAGTCTCTCTTTGGTCGGAGTGCCGTCAAGCTCGATCATGGTTTGATCGACACCGATCTGATCGAGTGCCTCCATGCCCTCAAGCTCCGGGAAGATTTTTTCGTTGACATTGCTGACCGCCTTCAGGACTCCCTTGCCGCCGTACCGCTTATTGTCGCCATCGCGCAACTCAAGTGCCTCGTTTTCGCCGGTGGAAGCCCCGGAGGGAACGGCGGCGATGCCGACTGCGCCAGAGTCGAGAACGACTTCGACTTCAATGGTGGGATTACCACGGGAATCCAAAATTTCGCGACCGAAAACTTCTCTGATTTCCGACATGACCAATTCTCCTCTGTTTATGCGGGCAAAATCGTTTTAGGGTATCTCTAAAAACTGGCTTGAGTTAAAAAATCGATAGAGTCGTAATTTGGAGGTGCGATTTTGCAAGTATCCGGCTAACATAGAGTTAACCAGATACGCGCAAGGTCGCACATACGAATACGAGATGCGATTTTTAGCCAAGCTTCCAGTTTTTAGAGTTAGCCTTTATAATTAAGGTTACCTCTAAATCTCTGTAAAAAACAATACTCCCGGTCTTGATAAAAGTCAAGCCGGGAATAAACCTGATTTGCGTAATAATGTTAAGAGCTTATCAACTAATAAACGAAAACGCTCTGACTTGCCCCGATTAGCCATTCACTTGTCGAAAAAAATCGTAGATATTTCTTCCAATATCCCCGATTTTTTTCAACTGCGCGACTGGTT
>JAISIP010000192.1 GCA_031261965.1 Victivallales bacterium
TCCTCCGCGGACACCATCGTGGCGACTTGTTCAATGGAATTTCGACAAATCCGCTCCCGCGGGCACCGTCGGGGCGATGCGGGTTGTTTGTGGGCAAAGGAAGCTTGTTTGTGGAGCAAAGCGGACATCGCGTCCTACTTCAATTTTATCTTGGCGTAGCCGAAGATATTATGCCCGGAGTGAAGCAATGGGAAGAAACTTTGCTGGACGGTGTTCTCCGACTCCCGGAGGGTTAAATTCATACACACCATCGCCATACGCATAGTCTCCCCCGATTTCAGATCCCGGTCGCGCCGGGCAAGGTCGAACGAGCCGGGTTCAAAGGAGAACTCCAGAGTATACCCGTCGGGGAGAATCCTCCCCGACACCTCCACCGGGGCGGCGAAATGGAAATGTATCGTCGTCCAAAATCCGCTCTCGCCCAAGACGTGATCCAACACCCATGCCGAAAGCTCCGGGCGGAGCAGTAACTCGACGTAATAAGGAACTTTTTCATCGGGTTGCACAAAGACTTCCAGACAATCCCCCTGCCAGACGCGTTTGCTCGTTCTCGGTTCCCCCTGTCTGCCGCGATAAAAGGTCATATCCGAATCGGAAAAAGAGACGCTGCCGTATATCTTGTTTTTGTACCAGCCCAAACGCCATACACTGCCGTCGTTTTGCAACTCGGTACTGTTGATGAAATAACTGCCGCGGCGTTCCAAAGCCCCCTGCCACTCGCCGGATTCGGCGTTGCCGTCGATCACGGGAGCTTTCGCCAGATGCGGGATTTCAATCTCCGGGGCGGGATGTGTCCACTTTTGCGCGATACTCCAATCGTCTTCGATCTCCTTAAGCGCGGCTTTCACATTGGCGAGATTGCTTTTGGGATGATCTTCGGGGTGTTTGAGTATCGCCCGGTAAAGCCGGGCTTTTTCCGAGTTATTGCGCATCTCAAGCATCTTAGCTTCAATCGGAGTTCCCGCCCACGCCACCGACGCAAAAATCAAAACTAAAAATGCAGAGATGCTTTTCATAATATTATTTCCTTAAAAAGTGATTGTCCGCTTCTCGTCCAACGCCTTGACTCCGCCTGCCATAAGCCGGGTGAGCCGATAGCCGCAATCGATATTAAACGGATTGGCTTTACCGTAGAGAATCTCATCGAGCCAGAGTTCGATCGGCTCTTTTTGGGCGGGAAGTTGCGCTACCGGGACTTTGACTTTCGCCCTCGCCCCAAAGAGGGAGTTGACCGAATCGTTGCTCACAACTCCGCCGATAATCTCCTCTTTTAACTCCACGCCCGGCAAAAGAGTACGCAATTTTTCCAGATTATTCGCCTCCAGCTGAATTTCGGACTCCTCGGCGTCGATCCGGCAAATGTATGACCCTTTGCGTCCGTAAATTTCAAACATGTAGGGGGAGTAAAAGGTCGAGCAGGTCGATTCCGCCACTCCGAGCGTCCCGTTTTTGAACCGCACGATCGCGCAGACGTTGTCTTCCACATCACGCCCGAAATAGTTTATGGCGTTGGCGGAAATGTCCAGAGGTTCGCCGAGCATCCAGTCCATAAGATACATCTGATGACACGCCAGATCGATCCACGCCCCGCCGCCGGAGATATTTTTGTCGAACCAGTCCGGCGGGAGATCGTTCATTTTTGACGCGTCAACCCCGTTGCGAATGCGAACCATATTCACATCGCCGAGCAAGCCGTTGTCCATAAGCGTTTTCCCCAGCGCGAACGCCGGAGTGGTGGCGCGAATGTAGGCAATGCCAAATTTTACGTTCGCTTTTTTTACCGCGTCACATGCCTTGGTCGCCTCGGCGACGGTAAGCGTAAACGCTTTCTCGGTAAAAATATGTTTGCCGGCAAGTGCGGCCTTTTCGATTAGTTCGGCATGGCGACAGGTCTCAGCGACAATGCAAATCGCGTCAACGTCGTCACGCCGGAGCAGCGCGTCGTAATCCGCGACAAAAGGCACTCCCAGTTTTTTGCTCCACTCTTCGCCGCGAGCCGGGGTGGAATCCCAGATACAAGTCAGCTCGGTGTCTTCGCGCTTTTGCAAAATCGGGTAATAACGCGGCACATGAGGATGCCAGCAACCAACCAAAGCGACATTCAATTTTTTGCCCATAATCACAAACTCCTTAATAATATTCAATATAACTCAACACAAAAACAATTTTTGTCCTTTACGAAGCACAAGCTGATTGCAATGAGCTCTATAATACAATTTCTTTTTGGGTGGCGGCGGCCAAAGCAATCCCGTCCAATATGGTTTGAACGTACAAACCTACTTCGCCCGGCAACAACAGTTCGCTATTCTTGAGACACCCATCCACCCAATTGTCCAGCTTTTTGCGGAACATATCGGGGCGACCCTGGCTGGGCAGATATGATGGAACTATATTCATCATCGCGCCGAACATATCGCTGTAGAGTTCCGGGATCTTGCCGCTTTGCCACCACGCCCCGCCTTTTGAGCCGGTGAGCTTGAAGTCATAAACCGTGTTCTCCTTGATATGGTTGACGTAGCTGGTCTCCAGCTGAATGACCAAGTTGTTCTCAAAGGTGATCTGAGCCGCGGCGAGGTCTTCGACATTATAATCCACATTGTTCCACTTTTCGCCGCCGCAATAAATGGTGTTGTCGCCCTTACCCTCGTTGTAAAAATAGGTGGCGCTAATCCGCTTGGGTTTCGGGCGGTCAACGATATAAGTGGCTATATCCAGCAAATGCACCCCGACATCCAGCACCGGGCCGCCGCCGAATTCCCGGCTGTAGTATTCGCCCCAGTTCGGAATTCCGCGCCGACGCAACAACGAGGCGTGAATATAGCGCATTTCCCCGAAGAACCCGGTTTTTCGCGCATTGACCAAGATCACCGATCCGGGGTTGTACTCCTGCTGAAAACCGACCGCCAACTTCAGGTTTTTCGCCTTGGCTTTTGCGATCATATCTTCGCATTCAGCGACGTTCATGCCGAGCGGTTTCTCGCAATAGACGTGACAATTGGCGGCAAAAGAATCCAACGCGCAAGGATAATGAAAGCGGTTGGGCAAACAAATGTCCACCGCATCGGGTTTGACTTGCGCAAGCATGGTTTTCCAGTCGGAAAAAAGCTTTTCCTGCGGCATGTCCCAGAGTTTGCCCGCCTTTTCCAAAGCTTCAGGCTTGTTGTCCACCAGCGCGACGATTTCGACTTTGTCGCTCAATTCGCGAAACGCCGGTATGTGTTCAAGATAGATCATTCCGCAGCCGACGACCGCAACCCGCAATTTTTTGTTTTGATTTGACATATTTACCCTTATGCGATAATTCTTTTGACTACAAAATCCCGAAATTCGGGGGATAACATAATGAAATACGCGGTGAACCCGGTTACCCGAACCACCAAATCCGGGTATTTCTCAGGATGAACGCAAGCGTCTTTGAGCTGCCTGGCATCGACGATATTGACGTTTATAAGCGTGCCGCCCAAATCGAAATGGGCGCGAAAGAGTGCCATAAGCCTCCCGACCGGGTCTTCGCAATTCACGAAGCTGTGGTCAAGCTCCAGCTGAAGCGGCGAGGTGTTGCCGTAGCCGCACTGCACCGACGCTACCGCCCGGGCAATCGCGGTTGCCGCCCCGTCTTTGCGGAATCCGGGGTTGGGGTTCGCCCCGTGCGACGAGGGTTCGCCGGCACGCCGTCCGTTCGGAGTCGCCCCGACCGTCCCGCCGAATCGCAACGTATCCGCCCACGAAAACAGCCCTGGAATAATCAAGTGTCCCTCCGGAGTGCGGCGATTGTTGGGAAACGCGTCGCAAAAATCGCGGGTAAGCGTCACCGCCCAGAGGTCGGCGCAAGTCCCGCCATGCCCGAACCGGGGCGAGGAACTCAACAACGCCCGAAGTGCTTCGCCGCCGGGATTGGTAAAATTGGCTTTGATCGTCTCGACGAGTTGTTCCCAGGAGATTTTTTTCTCTTCGACCACTTGTGTTTGAATCGCGGCAAAGGAGTCCGCCACCACCGCCAGCCCGGCTCCGTCGCAACACATATTGTAGAACTCCACTCCGCCATGCGAAGCGTCGCGACCTTTTTCGATCGGACCGTAACAGAGCAGATTAAGCAGCAACTCCGGCTCATTGCGATATTGATGCGCCAGATGGAAATCCAACCCTTTAGCTATGCACAGCGCGGCTTTCGCCGAATGTTTCTTATAACTGTCGTGAAGCGATTCCAGCGAGAAATCCTTTTTTTCGGCGATCTCGTTGAACGCGACTTCAAAGACTTTCATTAAATTGATTTTCACCACGTCATTGAGGGTGTATTCGCGACCGGGTATGCTCATCCAGTTGCAACCCAGCGCAATGCGTTCCCGCCCCAGCTCCTCGGGGTAGTCGTTGCGGCAAAACCCCTTGATCAGGGCGTTGTCGCCGGAGAATCGGGGGAAACCCAAATTGTTCTCAAGCAACACCTCGACTCCGCGCCGGAACAACCCGACATCCATCTTGTCGTGAACCCGGATAGTCAAATTGCAAGAGATCTTCAGCGCGTTCGCCGCCTCAAGAA
This sequence comes from Victivallales bacterium, assembly GCA_031261965.1. Classification (GTDB taxonomy): domain Bacteria; phylum Verrucomicrobiota; class Lentisphaeria; order Victivallales; family Victivallaceae; genus Victivallis. The sequence continues at coordinate 4,538 of JAISIP010000192.1, forward strand.
TCAGATAAGAGATGCGACTGGTGCGGTCATTGCCGTAACGGTCGGGGCCGCCGATCTGATAATAGTGCGGATCGTTCAATAGCAGGCACGCGATGTAAAAGACCGCGTCCTCTTCATCGATTTTCCCGGCTGCCAAATCGCGTTCAAAGTAGGGACGCAAAATCTCGTCCAACTGCCCGCCCGCGCCGTCCCGGTTGTAGGTACGCGACGCCATATTAAATTGGGCGATCCACTGACACGCCTCGTGCAAGGTTTCAGGCGGATTGTCCACCAGCTTTAGGTTAATACGACCGACTTCGCCCTTCGCCGCTTCACCAAGATGGCGAACCCAAGCGCGAATGCCGCAAAGAGCATCCAACTCCGCGTTGAGCAGCTCTTCCGCCTCGGCATCTCCGGCGTGAATTTTGAGCGAATCTTCGACTTTTTTTACCAAACCGCCCCAGCCCAACTCCAGCCCGATACGGTAATCAGGCGCAAAATGAGCGTCTTTGCCGATACCGTGGGTAAGATCGTACAGCTGCTGGTCGGCGTGAAGATCTGAATAATCCACCGGAAACGGCGCGAGCGAAAGCTTGTACCCGGCACGCATCCGCGACATCATAAACATCCACCGTCCGGCAAGCGCGTCATCGGGGTCGATGTAGACCGGGTGCTGCTCCATAAGTGCCCGATAGTTTTTCGCCCAGGCGTTAACGCCGTAAAACGAACCGTTCTCGTCCACAACGGGAAATTTGAATTTTTTGACAAACGACTCCGGCGGCAAAACGTAGCCGTAATCGTCTTCGTCGGCGAAACCGAGTTTGCGCTGTTTTTCCAGCACCTGCTCCTTTTTTTTGGCGACCAGACGTTCGATGCGGTCAGCATATTTAGTAAGTTTAAACATTATTTTCTCTCTTTTCTTTACCGTTCAGGTAAGTCTTTACCCCTGTTGACAACGCCGCACAAGTCAGCTCTTCGGCATGTTCCGGCGTGATATACGGCAGCGGTTTTACGTTTAAACCGAGCTTTTCCGCCTTGGCGATTCCCAGCGGGTTGTAGGTAAGAAGCTCATAATAAAGCAAACTCGGCTGCTTTTTGGCAAAATTTGCAATAGCGCGAATAGTTTCGGGATCGTCGTTGAATCCGGGAATAACCGGGGTTCGTAAAATCAACGGCTTGGTGATTCTTTGAATGTTTTCGAGAATCAACTCGTTGCCCCGCCCCGTTCCGATCCGGTGTTTGGCGGTGTCGATATGTTTGATATCCGCCATAACCAAATCGCAAAATTGCAAGAGTTTTTGCAACGTCTCTTCGCTGTAGCAAAGATTGGTTTCAATTGCAGTGTGAATTCCTGCCTGCTGAGACAGTCTCATAATTTCAGCGGCGAAATCCGGCTGAAAACCGGGGTCGCCCCCCGAAATCGTCACCCCGCCGCCGCTGGTACGGTAAAACACCGAATCTTCGAGCAGATCTTTTAGCACCTCTTCGCCAGACACGGTTTTACCGCAAATAGTCAACGCTTTTGACGGGCAATTTTCCACGCACGTTCCGCACATATTGCACTTGTCCCGGAGAATGATATGTTTGCCGTCCCTGTTTTGATGGGCGGGGCAAAGCTCAAAACAGCGTCCGCAATGAATGCAACTATTCTCTTCAAAAAAGAGTTGCTCCGCCGATTCGATCGTCTCCGGGTTATGACACCAGAAACAACGCAACTGACAGCCTTTGAGAAAGACGACACTGCGCAATCCCGGACCGTCATGAACCGACGAATGTTGTATCTCTGTGATCCGTCCCTGCATGGACTATTCCTTTCTGCTACACACTATAGTATAGATCAAAAAAAGGCTATTCCAAAGAATTTTACAAGCGGCCGAGCCAAAACTTTTTTTTGTTCAACTAAAATTCAATGCTTTTTATCTTTTCGCCATTGCGGTGGATTCCCCGGCATGAAACGCGGGCTGAAGGTAGACCGTTTCGGGAGTCTTATCCGCCATTTGCAAAATAAGTGCGTCTAAGGTGCAACGCGTCAAATCGTCAATCGGCAAAACCGCCGCAGTCAACGGAGGTGCAAACTCTTGAGCGATATACTTATCGCAAAATGCCACCACGGATAGTTCGTCGGGAATCCGAATCTTGCGATCGTACGCCCACTGATAAGTCAAATTGGCGTAGAAACTGTTCCAGGCGATAATTGCACTGATTCCGCTTTTAAAAAGCTCGTCGAGTCGGGGATAAAGATGCTCAGGGTCGCGAATCAGCGATTCGGTAAACACCGTGGATTTTATGCCCAGTGACACGGAAAACGACTTTAAAAAGTCGATATGCTCAACTAAAAAACTTTCAGATAATATTTCCGTTTCAGTAAAAAACGCGATTGTTTTATGTCCCAACGAATGAAGGTGGGTAAGGCACAAGCGCATTCGGTGAATATAGTTGCACAGCACCGGGCAGAGCATACTTTTGCGGGCAAAAATCAGCGCGGGAGTTTCGCCCTTGTATTTCAGAATATCCAAATCCACAATTGCCGGGTGAAGATTTATAATTCCGGCAATATTGTGACTTTGCGAAAAAGTCCCGATCAAATCCTTCAATTCACTTTTGGATTCATCTACCAGACAACACAACGGGATAAACCCGTAATTATGGATTTCCTCCTGAAATTTCTCGATGATATACTCGTCGCCGGAAATATGTCTGCCAAACAAAAGGACGATACAAGGTTTTGAATTGATATGTCGCTTGGCAGAAGGACGATAACCCAGCGCATCCGCCGCTTCCAGCACCTTTTTGCGTACCGGCTCGCTGATCGGGCGGTTGCGGTTGATAACATAAGAAACCGTTGCCTTTGAAACATTAGCCAGGCGGGCGACGTCGTCTATTGTGACCTTTGCCATAAAATTACTCCTCTAAGGCTACCTCTACCAATGGATATTAAGCGGTCTGGGCAACTTGAGTTCAAAACCGTTCGGAGTGAGCTTGCCCTTGCCGTCATAGTCGAAAAAAACCACCTTGTCGGAAAATTCATTCGCCGCGCCAAACCACTTGCCTCCCGGCAAAAAGTTGATGTCACGCGGGCTTGAACCGCCCGAAAGCACCATATCAAAGAGTTTCATGCCACCTTTGCCGTCAAGCTCGTAAACCGCGATCGAGTCAAAACCGCGATTTGAGACAAACAAAAACCGATCGTCTTCCGACAGGCGAATTGCCGCCACCTTGGTCGCCCCTTCCCAATAACGCGGCAAAGTACTGACCTTTTCGATCACGGTAAACACCCCGTCGTTATACGCCAGGGAAATCACGCTGTTGCCAAGCTCGTTGGCAAGATAGGCGATCTTGCCCGTGTCGTCAAAAATCAGATGACGCGGACCGTCGCCGGGAGAAACTTTCAGCACGTTCGGATTTTTTGCGTCAATTCCGGTTTCGGGGTCAATGGGGTAAGTGAACACCGAGTCAATCCCGAGATCGATCACCACCATAAACTTGCCGTCGGGGGTCAAGTCGGAAAAATGAGTGTGCGGTCCCTCCTGACGCACCTCGTGCGGTCCCTTTCCCTTGTGGTAAACCGTCTGGGTCGCCATGGCGATTTTTCCCTCTTCAAGCCGAAATTCGGTGAGATTCCCGGTTCTGTAATTGGCGCAATAGAGAAATTGCCCGCTCGGATCGGTGACGACATAACAGGCGGATTTCCCGCCGGATGCCATACTGCCGATAAACGTAAGCTCACCATCTTCCCCGATCGCGAACGCCGCCACCCCGTCTTGACCGTCAACCGTGCAGGTGGAATACAAAAATTTGCGATCCGGTGAAAACGCCAGATAATTAACGTTCGCCATCGGCGTAAAGCCCACCTGTTTGGGGGCGGCGTTCTCACGCATTTCATAACGGTAAATTCCGCCTTCCGGCGTGTCCGACATAGCGGCAATGTAAAATTGAGGTGTCATTATATTTCTTTCCTATTTTAAGAGCTTATCAACTCATGGGTCTATCTAAAAACTGGGTTGCGTTGAAAATTAGCAGATTCATGATTTGGAGGCGCGATTTTGCAAATGCCTGGCTAACACAGAGTTAACCAGACACGCGCAAGGTTGCGCATACGAATATGAG
>JAISIP010000012.1 GCA_031261965.1 Victivallales bacterium
GACTCCGTTTTCAAGGATCGGACCGATGCAATAGTATTCCGGGTGCAGCGTACTTTCCGGCATGGCGGAAAATCCCGATTTGCGAAAAAAGTAGGAGAGATTTTCCAGCGTCAATTGCGGAAAACGTTGCGATTCAAGCTTAAAATCTTTCCACAGTTGCAATAGACCGGGGCGGGAATCGTTGTCAAACCACTGCAAATGGACATCGATCAGGGCATCGATAAAATCGACTTTTTGCTCATTGAGTTTGGCGGCGAATGCCCGGCGACGGCGGCGCAAGGTGATCGCCGATTGCAATTGGTGTACCCGACGCCGGGTGAGCGAATTGCCGGTCTCCTGTAAATCGCCCAACACGTCGCCGAGTTCGGGTTCGCGCTTAAGCAACTCCGCCATGGTGCTTACCGCGACGTTTTCGTCTTCATCGTCCAGTAGCGAAAGTAAGCTTTCAAGACTCGATTTGCGACTCATTGCCTGCGTTCTTCCTGACCGGGAACTTGCCCGTAAGCGCATCGTTGGCGATATTTTTAACTTCTTCGGTGAAGTCGCTTCGGACGATCCAGCGCAAGAATCCCGGGTCGTCTGACGCTAATTCGCGCAAGCTTCGCCCGGCGTTTTTGCCGAAATTGACCACGACTTCGTCACCGTTCCACTTAAAGCGACGGGTGCGATCGACCGCGTCCGCGCCGAGCATATCGCCGAATTGCGCCAGCGCGGTAACATCGCGGGGCAGCTCCGGGTGTTTGGCAAACTGACCGAGCAACACTTCAAAGGTCGCGGCGGTGTCGGCGGCGGCACCGTGTGCACCCTCAAGCTCTTTGCCGCAAAAGAATTCGTAAGCGGCAGAGAGGGTACGCGGATAGAGTTTGCAAAAGATGTTGTAGACATCGATAATTTTGCGATCATCGGTTTTGAACTCGAATCCGGCGCGTTTAAACTCCGATTCGAGCATCGGAATATCGAACCCGGTAATATTGTACCCGCAAAGGTCACAATTGTCGATATAGCCAAAGAGTTTCTCTGCAATGAGTGAAAAAACCGGGCAATCTTTGACATCGTCATCGGTGATTCCGTGAATTGCGGTAGCTCCCGGCGGGATCGGCATTTCGGGATTAAGCCGGCGAACCGTATTTTGAGTGCGACCGTCCGGGAAGATTTTCAACACCGCAAGTTCGACAATGCGGTCGCGTTGCGGCATGATTCCGGTGCTTTCAATATCAAAAACGATCAGAGGTCGTTCCAAATTGAGCATATCTGACATGATACTTTTCCTGTTGAAATGTTTTTAGAGGTATCCTTTATCAAATATACCATCTTTCTTGTGTGATTGCAATTGTATTTGGAGTTGTTTTGTGCTATCTTACCGGGCAGGGCAAGGAGCTAATTACAAAACTATTTTGCCCGCTTTTGAGTTCTATTGATTTTTTTGCTCCGTTGACTCGCTTTTTTGCGTAGCGCTGCTACGCGTTGAAGCTTGTCAACGAACAAAAATTTCTCAATATATCGTCAAAATCATATCAAATGGTAGTTTTGCAATTAGCTCAAGGACAAAAATGAAATATTTTTTTCAATTCGGCATTTTGGGGGCGTTGGCGTTGGTGCTGGCGTTGTGCGGTTGCCGATCATTAAGTCAAGGTAAAATTACCGCTTATCGCGGGCTTTTGATCCGTGAAGATTTGCTTGACGACAACAGCTACAATCGCAAATATAAATACGGCAACGCGATGCCCAAAGTGGAGTATATCACCATTCACAACACCGCTAACGATGCTTCCGCCCGTGTTGAACGCGCCTATCTTAATCGGCGACGGGACAATGTTCATCTCTCCTATCATTTTGCGGTGGACGAAAAAGAAGCGATTCAGATTTTACCCTACGACATCAACGGCTGGCACGCCGGCGACGGTAACGGCAAAGGAAACCGCGCCAGTATCGGGGTAGAGATCTGCCGCAGTCTTTGCGACGGCAAAGACGAACAACTTTATCGCCGCTCCGAAGAGAACGGCGTTAAACTTGCCGCATATCTTTTGCGTCGTCTTAAATTGCCGGTCTCGGCGTTGCGCAAGCATCAGGATTGGAGTGGAAAAAACTGCCCGCATCGGATTCTCACTGAAAAACGTTGGGAATCTTTTAAACAGCGGGTCAGGAAAGCCATGCAATGAAAAAGCTTTTTAACCGCCATTTTGAAATAACAATCTATTTTGTCTATCTGTTTTGCGGACTTTTTGTGTTGTATCAGGGAAGATCGTGCGGTTTGTTCGCCCCGCCCCAGGTTGGCATGGATCAACTCTCCATGCTGGAGTGCGCGTCCAATCTATGCCGGGGGCAATTTCCCGATAGCGCATACCGTTACAGTTACGCCTACACGCTGTTTCTCGCTTTTTTGCATATGCTATCCGGCGGTTCGTTGCTTTGGATGCGAATTTTACAGTTGGCGGTTTGTTCGCTTATTCCGGTATTTATTTATCGCACCGCCCGCTTGCTCAAAGTGGGCAAGACTGCGGGGCAAATCGGCGCGATATGTTATCTGTTTTACGGTCCGGCAATGCTTATTTCCTTGGATTTTCTCCGAGCCGCACCGCTTGCGTTGTTATTTTTGCTGTTTGTGTATTTTTTGTTGCTGGCTTGGCGCTTGCGTTCCGACAGGCACTTTATTTATGTCGGCGGACTGGGGGCGTTTTGCATTCTCGGGCGGGAGAATTTTGCGGCGGTAGTTCCGGCGGTTTTGCTGCTTTGGCTGTTCCCCGCTTTTCGGAAAAGGGTAAAATGGAGTGCCGTCGTCGGATATGTCCTGGCACTGTTTTTGCCGGTTTTGGGAGTTATGTTGCTCAACTATATCTGGTTTGACAGCTTTCAACCCGTTCCGGGCAACGCCGGCAACGTCTTGGGGTTTTATCATGGCAAGGATACGATAGAACATTTTGGAACTTTGACCTTGACGCTCATTCAAAGTGTCCCGGTGCAGTTTTGCAACTTCCTTTCCTCATATGAACTGGAGAATTCAGGCAACCTCTAAAAACCATTTTTCAGAGGTTTTGTAATAAACATAGTTCCGTTTTTTGAATTTTACCAGTTTTTTGTCGCGTTTTTTCTGTTTTATACCCGGTTATTTTGTGGCGATTCGGGCAAATGGCTCGATTCCAAGCCGTTGTCACGTCAAAACAACCCTTAAAGTGCAGAATCGTTCCAGATTGAACCCAAGGTTTCTCAATCCTATTTTTACGTTTGCCCGTGCGATTCCTATCGTTCGCAAGATCAACGTTCCCGCTCGTTGCGACTG
>JAISIP010000041.1 GCA_031261965.1 Victivallales bacterium
CATCGGTGACTGAAAGAGTTTCAAAACCGTCTTCATCGGCGGCATCTTTGGATTTGCCCGGACGAATGCCGATAACGACCGAAAGTCCCGAATCGCGCATACAAAGTGCCTGGGCGCGACCCTGTGCGCCGTAACCGATTACCGCGATGGTTTTGCCGTTAAGTACGCCGAGGTCGGCGTCGCCGTCATGGAGGATCTCCATATCTTTCATTGCTGTCATCTCCTGATTATGTCCGAAAAACGGACGATTTTGGTATCATACAAATACCTAATATAGCCGTATTTTGGGTTAATTACAACTCTTTTATCCGGATTTTACGGTCAAAATTATTTTTCTACCCATTTCCCGTTTGCGTCTTGAATGAAAACACCTTTAGACGCGTGATCCGCCATGCGTTTCGCCCAACGTTGCGCCACGGATTCCACCGGAATTTTTTGCTGTGCGGCGATCGTTTTGAAAACAATTTGCCGATCGGAGTTTTCCGCGTCGGTGACCTCTTTGACGAACTCACTGAGCTTATCGTCGGCGATACGGGACTCAAGCAACCCATTGTTGCCTTCGCCGAGCAGTTGGGCGCGTTTCCATGCGTTGATCTGGTCGTGCCTGGCTCGGCGGCGTTCGCGTACATCGGGACTTTTGGCATCCGGCTTGATTTTATGGACATCGCCGGAAAGGGCTTGTGCGAGTTCCTGATCCACCTTGAGGTTCACATCGAGCGTCACTTGAATCGGTTTGATGGTAACTTCATTTTGGGTTTTGATCGTCGGGGTGCAACCATTTAGAATTGCGGCAATAACGACGGCGGAAAACATCGAAAGCTTTTTCATTTACTCATCCTCCATTTGCGCGGTGTCTTCACCGCTGTTGTTGAGTTCTCTAAACTTCTGGTTGATTTGCAAAAGCCAATTCAAGGGTAAACGAGTGTTGATATCGAGCCGAATGCCTTCAAACAATGCCCGTCCGTTGGGGTCACGACTGAGCTGACCTGACTTTTCGTTATATGAAAACGGCAAGGGTTGATTCGGCTTGCCGTCAAACTGGAGTGAAAGCAAAACTTCATTGCCCCGGGTGGTGAAATTCAGTTTGGCCCAACTGTAATTAAAGTCTTTGAGTGCCTCAAGCGCGAAATCAAGCTGAGACTGCTTTAACATTTCATGCGCCATACCGTTGGCGATTTGCTCCGGGTCGGTCAGCTTGATAAAGTTCTCTTCGCCGGGGCGGGTAAAAAGGTAGCATGAGTCGAAGCTAATTCCTTTTTTTGCACTGAAATAGACCGGGATTTTGCCGAAAAGCACGCCGTTGCCTTTTGCTTTGCCCAATCCGAGTTGCCCGATAAGTTCGGCAAGCGACAGATTTTCGCAATAGATGTCGGTATCGATAATCAGATCCGATGGATTCAGTCTGACTGAGTGCAAAATAAGTTTTCCGCCGCACCAATTGACGGAGGCACGTTCGAGGTTGGCTTGCTGGCTTGAGGCGACATCGAAAAGCAGTTGAAGATCAGTGAACACCAGATTCCCGGCGCTGATTTTGGCGATATTCAAGCTTTGACCGTCCAGGGTTTTGCCGGAAAGGAGATCTTCAAATTGCAAATCGAAGTGAATGCCCTCCGCTTTGAGATTGAGGTCGGGACAGTCGTAAATGCCGTCTTCGAGCAGGATTCCGATTTCAGTGGAGAGCTTTCCCGCTTTGACTTGAGCCGATCCATTGACTGAAAGTATCCCGCTCAGGGTCGCGTTGCCGAGCGACGGTCTGAATTGCGCAAGTTTGATCGGCTGCTTGGGTGACCAGGGCGGGACGTTGACTTCAAATAACATGTCCGGCATTTCGCCGGGACGGGGCGAAACCGCACCGTTAAAAATTATCCGTGCGTCCGGGGCGAATTTATTTTTGAATTCTCCGGCGAGGAGCAGACAATGGTTTTGAGTATAAAATGTACTGCGCAATTCGCCCAGATTTTGATTGTTGTAGCTGATATTTCCGGCATTGAGTGTTGCCGGAAGTTTGTCGGTCGCGGGCAGGGGAATCAAAAGGTCGATCGCGCCGGCATTCAGTTTCAGAGCGGGGTTGACCATTCTCATTCCCGTACCAGAAATCAGATAGCGCCCGTCATGCTCTTCAAGCCGCAGTTGCGGGGCATTTAAAGTATATCCGTGGGCGTTGAATTGAACTTGCCCGGTGGAAAAACCTGCCTCGGTCACTCGGAATCCTGTATCGGGAGTGTTTGAAAAAGTGAAATTCCACCGGGTCGTGTCGGCGATTTTTGCGCTTACCGCGCCACTGTCAAACGTCAGCGTATTTGGCTCCATCGTGCCGTTTAAAATAGTTAAAAGCTCTTTTTCTTTGGTGCGATACCTTAAACTCCACTCGTGGTGCAATTTTACCGGAGTGTTGAAATCGACCGGCAGGCCGCTCAAAGGTTCAAGAGTTAACTCGGTGTCGATTGAGCCTACCGCGTTTATATTGTCGTTTACCAGACTGAGAACCGCATTGAGTTCGGTTTTAGCATCGCCGCGAATGCTGAAACCGAGCAGTTCCGAAAGCGATTCGGGTCGGAATTCCGCTTTGACATTTACTTTTGCACTTTTTCCGATCGTATCGTAATCCACTGAAAATTGGAGCGATTGACCGCGTGGAGTCAGAGTGAATTGGGCATGAACGACTTCCCAATCGTTATTGTCCGAGGTGATAACCCCGCGGGTCGGGACGCTTAAGCTCTCGCCCTCGTAATCCAGATGTAAACGAAGCGAAGAAAGTGTGATTTTCTCAAGGACGACCGTTTTTTTTCGCGAGGCGTTATCGGCGGCAAGTGCGGTTATTCGTTCAAGCACGCGTTCCACATCGCAGCCGGATAGTGCGAATTTTTTGTCTTTGACCGCAATATGAATATCGCCGCCGGAAAATGTGAGGTTGGTAATATCCAGTGCTCGCGGAGTTTTAAAGGGCAAGTGAGGGGTGTAATCCGCCCGGATCGAGTCAAATGAGAGTTTTTTGCCGTCTTCACCGATCAGCGTAAACGTGGCAATATCCAAGCCCGAAAAGCCGATGCGTCTTATATTCAACTCCATTTTGTCCAACCCGAGCTGATCGCCCAAAGGCGGCAAAACTCGTTCGGCGATATAGTTGGGCAAATACCAATTCCAGTAAATAGTTCCCCCGGCAAACAGCAGTGCCCCGATCAGCAGAAGCCAAAGCAGGGATTTGACGATCCGCCTTCCAATCAGGCGCGATTTTTTTATCGGTTCGGGTTCACATTTAACTGGTTTGCTACACATTTATTTCCCTATGCAAAAACGGCTGAAAATATTATCAAGAACATCGGGTGTTACGGTTTTGCCGGTGATTTCCCCGATGTGATCAATCGCGATTTTAATATCGGCGGCGGCGAGCTCAAACTCCTCAAGGCGAAAAGCGTTCAAGGCCTTGGTCAACGAATCCATCGCGGTTTTCAACAGTTGAGCCGCCCGGGCGTTGATCGCCACTTCGGGAACTGTCGGGCGGGGTGAATCCGCGACAATCCGGGCAAAAGTATCGAGCAGACTATCTATGCCATCCCCGGTAAGGACGGAGATTTTGACCGTCGGTGCGGTAAGTTTCGGCAGTTCTTTGCCGGGGGCAAGATCGCTCTTGTTCCAGACGGCAACGGGGTTAATTAGCTTGGTTCGTTCCATTTCGGCGATTTCAACGGCAAGATCCGGCGCGGAGCTGTCGAGTAAATAGAGTGTCACATGCGCGGTATCGAGCGATTTGCGGCTGCGTTCCACCCCGATTTGTTCTATGACATCGGAGCTTTCGCGCAAGCCTGCGGTGTCGGTGAGGCGAACGGGCAAATTGCGTATGACGCTGTGTGCTTCAATGGTATCTCTGGTAGTACCGGGAATTGGAGTGACTATCGCCCGGTCAAAACCGAGTAAAAGATTCATCAAACTGGACTTCCCGGCGTTCGGTCGCCCGGCAAGCACTACCGAGATCCCGTCGCGCAATGCTCCGCCGATGTTGCGGGTATCATAGAGCTTGCTTATCTGGCGGATTATCGCGTCGATTTTGCCGGGAACATCGGGGTCATATGCCAACTCTTCATCGGGAAAATCGAGGCGCGATTCACATTCGGCACGCAAATTGTTGAGTTCGGAGTAAATCGCATCGAGCTGACGCGAGAGTACGCCGTTGAGCTGATTTTCGGCAACTTTCAGCGCGAGATCGCTGCCGGAGGTGATGACATCGTTGACCGCCTCGGCCTGGGCTAAATCGAGTTTGCCGTTGACAAAGGCGCGGAAGGTGAACTCCCCGGGCTCGGCGAGACGACACCCGGCGTTGAACAACAAATGCAACGCCTGATCGGCTGCGGCTTGCCCGCCGTGACAGTGCAACTCCACCAGGTCGTCGCCGGTATTGCTATGGGGGGCGGGCATTTATACCGCAAGTGCGGAATCGACTCCAACGCGACCTAAGAGCATTTTGCGTTTATGTGCAAGCGAGAGCGGAGTTTTACCCTGCCAGACGCTTTGCCCGATAGCGAGTGCGTCCGGGCCGGACAGACGGATAATCGAAATCGCTCCCCCGACTCCGGTCGCCGGAGCAACAATGTTTTCAAAAGTATTCATGATTGCATTGAATATAGCACATTGCCGGGTTAAAAGCAAAAGCGACAGCCAATTGCAAAACTATTTTGGTTCGCTTTTTCGTTGCTTTGCCGCTTTTACCGCCTTGAGAACACTTTTTGTGTAACATTTCTGCCCACGGGAAATAACCGCTCAGTTCTCGGAACGATGTATCATGATATTTTAGGAAATATTGATAAATTGAAAGTCCGCACTCACTGGAATAGTTCAGGAAACGGCAATGAGCAACTACATAAATGGTGAAAATTTGATTTTTGTCAACAATAGAACTATAGTAGTATATTGGGATGTTATTTATGTTACAGGCATTTTTACACAAAATTAAGGGTATCTCTAAAAACTGGCTTGAGTTACAAAATAGGCAGATTCGCAATTTGGAGGTGCGATTTTGCAAACATCTGGCTAACATAAAGTTAACCAAATGCGTGCAAGCAGTGTGCACACGAATGCGAGATGCAATTTTAGCCAAGTTTCCAGTTTTTAGAGATACCCTTAAATTAACATGCAAGATTATATTGCTTGGAGTTTTATTGACGGCGTTTTCCGCCTGTTCACGCTATGATTATGATAAGGCGGACTCCAAGGCAAATCGTAAGGGGTTTGAATATCATTTGGGAATAGTGCCCGATAAAAATATTACAGGAGTTTATTTTTTTGCTGATGAATGGGGAAATGATACGGCTTATTGGTTTGCTTTTTCTGCGCCGCAAGAAGTGATCGACAAAATCATACTAAAGTAAAAATTGCAACTAACTGACGATTTGCATAATAATCTTAATCCTCCGGTAAAAGACATGTTTAAATGGTGGGATGCTCAGGAAAGAGAAAAATCTGAATATTATGAATTCCGAGACGACACAAAGGAAATATTGTATTCACTCTGGTATAATCCCCAAACGCTAAAATGTCAAGTCAATCTTACTTATTGGTAAGAGGATATGTAATGCCATCCTATATTGCTCCCATTGAAACGTGTGCTAAATTAAGAGAGTGTCAGAAAGGGGTATAAAATTAGCACAATGATAACCCGAATGGCAAAGCGAAAGTCAATGGCGATTTGCTGACCGCAACGGTGACTTTTACCGGGATGCCGACGGAAAATGGAAGTTTCGGCACGAAAACCGCGAGAATCACTTGCTCCGGGGGCGGCTTGAGTTTTGATAAAACTACCGAATATGAGGTGTTCTTTCCCAAAAATGCGACGAACCATCCGACTTGTGCGAGTTGTGCAAATTGCCCCAACTGGTTTTATTATTGGAAAAAAGTAACGTATGCAGTATCCCAAGCAATGCTCTATATGATTCTTCGGGAAGTTTTGGTTGGTGTCAACCTTCAGTCAATTCTATTATCAGATTAGGACCGGATGCCGCAACTATAAAGGCTACCTCTAAAAACTGGAAACTTGGCTAAAAAT
>JAISIP010000043.1 GCA_031261965.1 Victivallales bacterium
TTGCTCTATTAGCGGCAATGATGAGTACTATCGCAGGAGCGATCAATAGCTTGACCGCGGTACTTTTTAAGGATATGCTTCCTCTGATTTCAAGCCAATTGCCAACTCAAGACAAGGAAGTGATCTATTGCAAACATCTGACTTTGCTTTTAGGGTTGCTGACGATGATACTTGCGTTGCTGCTTTTTAGACTGGGCGGAGGGTTGCGAACAACGGTGTTAGAGGTGGTCAGCGTCTGCGCGGCACTATGGCCGATTCTCTTTTCCGCATTTCTTTACGGTGTACTTTCCACCCGGGTTTCTGCCAAGGCCATGTTTGTATCGTTAATCATCGGGATTGCAGTCGGTGTGATTTTTCCATACGTTTTTTATTACGGCGTATCCGAGGAACACCGTTGGGGGTTTCAATGGGTTTCGTTGCCCGGACAAATCGTTGCATTTGTACTACCTCCTTTGCTGTCACTAATTTGGCCAAATAAAAAAACGATTGACGGATTGACGGTTTATACTACAAAATAAGGACAATAATGATGCAAAAAGTTAGATTCAAAGGCATTATGCCCGCATTGATCACGCCGTTTGATTCCAACGGGAAAGTCAAAACCGCAACAGTAAAAAAGATGATCGATGACCTGTTAGATGTCGGGGTCAGCGGTTTTTATGTCGCCGGAGGCACAGGTGAAGGAGTGTTGCTCAACGTCGCCCAACGCAAAGTAGTCGCCGAAGCCGCCATTGAAGCAAACGCCGGACGCGGTAAGGTCATTATCCACACCGGCTCGATCAACAGCGACGAAGTCATGGAGCTGACGCGCCACGCGACAACAGCGGGTGCGGACGGTATCTCCTCTGTACTGCCATCAATATATTTCAGCTATACTATGGATGAACTTGTTGATTTTTATCGAAAAATGGCGGATAATACGGATCTGCCCATTTTAGTCTATGCCAATCACACCGGCAACGGTGTCGATGTCAATAAGATGATCGAAAGACTCCTGCCGATAGAAAACATCGCCGGAGCCAAAGACACTCGCGGCAACTACTTCAAAATGTGGGAGTTAAAACAACTAAATAACGGAAATATCAACGTAATCAACGGACCGGACGATACTTTGCTTTGCGGATTGCTCATTGGCGCGGACGGTGGAATCGGCACAAGTTACGGACTAATGCCGGAGTGGTTCGTCGAACTTTACGATAAATTCCAGCGCGGTGATCTATCTGGTGCGAAACAAGCTCAAGATCGAATCAATCGCGTCCTGTCTGTGCTATTCGCCTGGTCGGAGGGCAACATTATTCGCCCCGCCAAGGAATCGCTGCGCTTAAGTGGTTACGACGCGGGTTGCGCCACCTATCCGGCTCAAGAATATTCGCGGGACAAACTCGCGAAATTCAAGTCCGAAATGGAAGCCGCCGGCTATGTTTATCCCAGGTGATTGATCATGTTGATTATTTATGGGTATTCGCACGAATTTATGGGTAGCGACCATTCGACCGAGTTACCCACAGGCGGCGGCTCGGCTCCGACGAGTTGGATGACCCATTCTCGCCTGAGCCGCCGCCTATGGATAACTCTCGATTTTCGGCAAAACCATGCCGTCACTTTTCCCGAAAATAACGGAAACATCCGTTACTTTTTCTGACAACCAAATCATTTGAGCTCAATCCCCCGTTGCGCGACCCACAAATTCCCGTGAAGACCCTTATTTATTTGGCACTGCTTTTTTTGTTGCAAATGGGAGTGGCGGTCGGTATCAAATGGGGTAGTATCGCTTCGGAACGCTACTGGTATAGTGTGATGATCGGCACTCTTTTGACGTTTGCTTCAGTCATGCTCCTGGTGAACATAAATAAACATTTGCCGCCTGCCGCCGCGCTGTCCATCTCTACCGGGGGGTCATTCATTTGCTGTCAATTGGCTTTGTTGATGGTCTTTCGGCAGATGATAACCCCGGGAGGATGGTGCGGTCTTGCATTGATTTTTTCCGGCATACTGGTTTTTGCCCTGAGTAAATAGTTGACAAAACGGCAAATCCGTGCTAAATTTACAGGATACCTCTAAAAACTGGAAATTTGGCTGAAAATTGCAGCTCATATTCGTATGTGCGACCTTGCGCGTGTCTGGTTAACTCTATGTTAGCCAGACACGCGCAAAATTGCACCTCCAAATCATGAATCTGCTAATTTTCAACGCAACCCAGTTTTTAGAGATACCCTACAGCAATGTCAACTACCTTTACAGGGATATGAAATATGAAAATTAAAGTCGCGGTTTTTGGGGCGTCGGGCTACGCCGGTGAGGAGCTTTTAAGGATACTTTTGCGTCATCCGCACGCTGAAATCACCGCGATTACCTCGCGCAAAAACGCCGGGGAGCCGGTATCAAATGTCTTTCCCCGTTTCACCGGGTCGAATTTGGAATTTTGCACTCCGGACGTTGAGGCTATCGCCCAAAATTGCGACGCCGCCATTCTCGCCTTGCCGCACGGGTTGGCAACCGAATACGCTATTCCGCTCCTAAACGCCGGGGTAAAAGTCTTTGACATCTCCGCCGACTTCAGACTCAGAAGTCAGGAAAAATACAAAGAGTATTATAACGCCGATCACCCCGCCCCCGAACTCTTGAAAAAAGCGGTTTACGGTTTGCCGGAACGCTATCGGGAGCAACTGAAAAATGCCGACTTGGTCGCCTGCGCCGGGTGTTATCCTACCAGTTCGATTTTGCCGACCGCGCCGTTGCTGGCAGCTAAATTGGTCAGCCCCGAAGGGATAGTCGTTGCCAGTTGCTCCGGAGTTACCGGTGCCGGGCGCAAAGTAGATCTGCCGTATATCTTCCCGGAATGCAACGAAAGCTTAAAGGCGTACGGGGTAGTCGGGCATCGGCATTTGCCGGAAATAGAGCAGGAAATGGCGGCCGCGGCCGGCTTGCCGGAGATAGCGATCAACTTTATTCCGCATCTTGCGCCGATGAATCGCGGTATAAACTCAACTATTGTCATGGATGCCATGCCGGGAGTCACGCTCGAAAAAATCGCCGAAGTGTACGAAAAAGCGTACGGGAGCGAACAATTCGTCCGTGTGTTGCCCGCCAAACGCACCAGCGACACCAAATATGTGTTTATGACCAACACCTGCGAAATCGGGTACAATCTCGACGCTCATACCAACAAGGTCATTGTCACAAGCTGTATTGACAATCTGACTAAAGGTGCTTCCGGGCAGGCGGTTCAGTGCATGAACATCCGTTTCGGTCTACCTGAAGCCGAAGGATTGATTTAAGCGATGCCAAACGCCAAAGAGTTAATCGAAAAAGCTCGGGAACTTCTGAAACAAGACGCGGTCATCATTACCGGGGCGGAGTACAAAGCCGGTGTAATGGAGCGGATTCAACTCTATTTCAGAAGTGAAAATGACGTTGTTATGGACATCATCGACAAAGACGACCTCGTGCAAAACTTTCCTGACGAAGGAGTCTACGCGCTGACCGACCGGGGACTCAAACGCGTTGAAATGTTTGAGGGCAAAGAAGACATGTTTTTTCGTATCGACGGCAACCACACCGAAGAAGACGACTTTGGCACACTTCCTACCGTCCGCTTTATGGAAACGGTAGAAGGTATTTGCTCGCTGCGCTTCTGATTCGCTCAAAAACCACTCCGGTCAATCGTAATCTTGCAATAAATTGTAATGCCCCCCGTCAAGGGCGACATTACACAAAAGAATGCGCTATATGATTTTTGAGTATAACTAAGGGTATCTCTATTTTAACGCGTAAAGTACACCGCCACAGATCAGGGCAAGCAGGATCAGGGCAATAATCATAAAGCTGCGTTCCCACTTTTTCAATTTCTTGCTGGCTTCACCCCGTCCGTCCGCATCAAGATTTTTGAAGCCTTTTCTGACAGATAAGCAATGGAGGTGATACCATCCCGGCAGAATCACCAAGACCGCAAGCGAAACAAGTGAGAACATCCAACCGTTATTGGTAGAGTTTCCGACCCGATTCCATAAATAAAGACTGCTTACGAGGTTCGTCAACCCGAAAATGACCAAAATGATCAGACTGAGCAAGCGGACCACTGTCTTGGGGGTATCTCCGACGATCTTACCCTGATAGGCATCCTGAATGATTGAGCGTTTCTGATCTTTCCATGTATAACTGAAGATACAGCAAGGAATCAGCACCCGTTTCGCAGTCAGGGTATGTTCGCTGGTGAAACGCAGATTGCGCTGCTGGTCGCCGGGAATTTGTTTTTCGCATACTGATTCAATATGAGAATCCAGACGTTCGGAGGCAAAGTTACTGAATCCGTCTTCTTCGCTGTAGTCGGACGGTAACCAGACCTTTCCTTCCAGCATTTCAGGATTGAATTCCTTCGCCTCATCCCGTGGCAACGTTTCAGATAGAGTAATGAACATATCGCCCATTTGTCGGTTAACGATCATTGCGTTGGCAGGGGAGCAGTAATGCTCGACTCCCATGGTCTGACCGTTAACCGGAGTCCATTCAGTGACAGTCTCACCTTTTTCATTTTTAGAGTCGTGTCCGCTCTCGGCATTCCAGTTCGCATGCCAGTCTGCCTGAAAAAAATAACCGGGAATAAAGCAAACGCAAGGATCGGCATTCTCCACCTGATCGAACAACTCGTCCGGCATATACGGATTGTCGCAAATAAAGTCCAGCAAATTTTTACGGCATTCGGTCGGACTGATACGGTCTTCATAGATCGCATCAATCTGAGGTGCATTCCCGCCGGACTTCCCGGCTTCGATGGTAATCTCAGAACCGCACCACAGACACTTCCCGATGTTTAACGTCGGATCAAGTTCCATTGTCGCACCGCATCCATTGCACTCTACTTGTACTGGAGTAAAAGCTATTTTTCTTCTCCCTATCGTTTTGGGCTACCCTTTGAGTTACAGTACCATACGATACGCGAATTGCAAGTTCAAAACTATGCATTACAATAACATTTTTCAACAATTTTTTTCAGAGGTAGCCCCAAAAAATAGCAGAGGGGGGGGGTAAGATTCGTTTAAACTGGAAACAGCAGCCAAATTTCCCGTTTTTAGAGGTATCTTTAAGCGGCGGGGCGGTTGATTGACGGTAATTTGCGGCGGGCAATCACCTGACGGCGGCGACGTGTACTCTGCTTTTTGCCTCGGGTCATCCATTTTGAGTTGCGTATTGAAATCAGGCAATACGGAGCCACCCAAAAGAGGAAAAACAGCTTGTACACCGCAAACGTATAGGCAAAAAGTGCTTCACTGCCACCGCGCCGCATGCAATAAACAAAAGCCGGTACCGTTGACCACCCCATTAAACCGATAATTGTGACTTGCGCAAACGCCATCGGCGCAATCAGCGCCATACCAACCGCAACCGGAAACATCAGCAACGGCATAAAAATCCACATCGTATGCACCAGTAAATTCAGCTGAATACCGAGTTGAAAGCCACTGAAACGGCTAAACGCGAAACGGTACATCGAACAGGTTTCACGGACATCCCCCCTGCCCCAACGCAACAGCATTTTGCAGGTTTGCTGATAATCCGACGGCAAAATAGTGTGGGCTACGGCGTTACGCTGAAACACCACATGTTGCCGGTCTGCCAGCAAAAATGTCGTAAGCGCCCGATCCTCGGCGATATGCGCCTTTTCACCCAAAAAAGTCTGATTCACCCACTCGTCGATAAACGGCAAAAGTTTCTCGCGCCGATACGAGCTAAGCGCGCCGGGAGTACAAAATACCGAGCCAAGCACACTCTGAGCAGAACGCATAATTTCAAAGCCGAAGACAAAATTCACATCCATCATGCGGGGCAAAAGTCCGTCTTCGAGATTCAAAGCGCGAATGTTCCCGGCGACCCCGGCGATTTTCGCATCACAAAACGGGCTGTTCAAATTGCGCAAAGTTTCGGGTGAAATCACCGAATCGCTGTCCACCGTCACAATCACCTCAGCCTTAGACTGTTTTATGCCGATATAAAGCGCGTGACGCTTTCCGCTGTTTGCATTAAGCCGAATCGGAGTAATGCGTCCGCCCGAGCGTGAAGCCGCCAACATGATCCACGACCAGGTATCATCCTCACTTCCATCGTCGATGGCGAGAATTTCAAGCTTATTTGCCGGGTAATCGCTCGCCAAAACACTGTCAAGCGCGTTCAGCACGGCTTTGCCCTCGTTGTAAGCCGGAATAATCACCGTGCAGCTCGGCAACTCCTGATCGCTCAAAGTCGAGTGCGGCCGGTAAAAGCAATAGGCAAGAATCACTAAAAACGCATAATAACCGATATTGGCGCAAAGCAACACCACGCCTATTGTCGCGACATATCGAACCGAAAACAGCTCGTTAAAATCAGTCGGCGAAAAATTCAGCAATGCCGCAATAAAAACCGACAACACCATCATAAATGTACCGTATTTGATCAACGCGGTGGTGTTATTTTTATCGCTGAAATATTTTACTCCAGTTGCCATGAATGCATTTCCCCTCTCTACAGATGCGAAATCACGCTATACAAAATTTTATAATATAGCACAAAATGATTGCCATTACATTGCCGGAAGATTGCAAAAAATGAATTTTTACTGTTTTTTACCCATTTAAAACTAAATTACGCGCAAAAATCAATAAAAAATGCTATATTAACCGAGTTATAGCTCCGGCAATTAAAGGGTATCGCCGTGTGAAAGGAACGTTTGTGGTTTTGGCAAAATTCTCCTGCAAATCAAAAATCGCGCTATGTGTCTTAATCTTCGGAGCGGTCGGGTTATGTTGCTATTTATATTGCTTTTTTTGCCCGGGTGATTATATCGAGCCGGGTGCTTTGTGGCGGCTTGTCGCGGTGGCGTTTCTGTACGCGTGTGCATTATCGACAACTTTGCTTTTGAAGCGTCGTCTATCGCGAATAATCTATTTTGCCTTCCCGTTGGTTCTCGCAATCGAAGAGGCGTTGAATTTCGCCCCTCCCGATCGCTATTACGCCGTACAACAACTGATTTTCGGCCTGCAACTTACCGTTTCATTTTGGTGTGCGGATCT
>JAISIP010000039.1 GCA_031261965.1 Victivallales bacterium
GACAATTTTCCGGGCTTATCGGAGCTTAAGCGCAACAATTTGATGAAGCTTTTTTACATTAACGCGCTTGATACTATGTATATCTGGATGCGCCAGCCTCAGGCGATCACGGCAATGCGTATGATTATGGCGCGGTTAAGCCCGGAAGAGCGATTGCAGTTTATGAAATCCGAAGAGATTCTAAAGCGAGAAAAGAGCATTTCAAAAATGTTTCTCGGCGGTCTGGTTGGCAAACATTTTACCCGTCCCTTGGCGTTTTATTTAGCGTACTATCACGATTATCTAAAGGAACTGAACCGCTTTTTTCCGGCATCGCAAAGCGGTAAATAAACTGATTTTCCCTTGAAGAGCTTGCCAAATCGGCAAATCAGGTTATATTATCTGAAATCCAAGAGTGAGAGTATGTGAGTATTACGGACGATTAAGATGCAGAAACCAGAAGTAACCGTTATCGTACCGAATTATAAAACCGTCGAGCTGACGAAATTGTGTTTGCGTTCTTTGCGTAAACACTCCAATCTTGAACGCATAAAAGTAGTTATCGTTGACAACGGTTCACAGGACGCGTCTACGGAATATTTGCGCGGCGTTGAGTGGATCACGCTTATTGAGCGTCAGGTTGAACCCGGCGAAACCGGGTTTGAAATGCACGCCAAGGCACTTGATCTTGCGTTCGCCGAGGTGGATACTCCATACGTGATGATAATGCACACCGACACGATTGTCGTCAACGATCTCTGGCTGGATTTTTTAATCAATCGACTTATCGCATCGCCTAAAATCGCCGGTATCGGCAGCTGGAAACTTGAAGTAATGTCGCGCCGAAAAAAACTCGGCAAGAAGTTTGAAATTGTTTTCCGCAAGATTTTCAAACGTAAAAACGTCAGCGATACGCGCTATTTGCGCAGTCATTGCGCGTTGTACCGCACTAATTTGGTGCGTGAAGTCAATACCGGTTTTGCCGACGGGGAGAGTGCCGGCAAAGCCCTGCATTTAGCCCTTGTTTCCGCCGGGTACGACATGCGTATTGTCGAGCCGGAAGAGTTGCTGAAATTTATCCGCCATTTGAATCACGCGACGATGATTTTGAATCCGTCGCCGCGGGATCGCAAAACTTCCAAGCCACTGGCACGACAGCGTATTGAGCGTGAGCTTGAGGCGTTGCACTACCGGGATATTTTAGCTGAAGACACATTGGACAGGCTTCAGGCATGAAGTTGCTCTTTCCGATATTTCGTTATTTTCCGCACGGCGGGTTGCAACGCGATATGTTGCGAATCGCCGAAGCGGCACTTCGACGCGGACACTCGGTGACGATTTGCACTATGGCGTGGCAAAGCGAAGCGAAGCCCCCCGTCGGATTGGAAGTGAAAATTCTCAAGGTAAGCGGATTATCTAACCACTCCCGCGCCGGACGTTTCGTTGCTAAAGTACATGAGTTTGCCGCGACCGCGAAATTTGATCTGATCGTGGGTTTTAATCGAATGCCGGGGCTGGACATCTATTTCGCGGCGGACAACTGTTTTGCCAAAAGTTCCGCACGACATCCGGCGTGGATGCGAAAAGTGTTACCGCGTTACCGCACTTTTTTGGAGTATGAGCGAGCGATATTTGCCCCGGAATCAAAGGTTCGCATACTCTATCTTGCTCCTCGCCAAAAGCGGGATTTTATCGAGATTTACGGCACGCAGGAGGAACGTTTTACCTTGCTTCCCCCCGGCATTTCGCCAGACTGCCGCCGAGAGCAAAACCATGCGGAAATTCGCGAGGCTAAACGCGCCGAATTTGGAGTGTCGCAAGGGGAGTTTTTATTGCTTGAAGTCGGCTCGGGTTATCGCACCAAAGGCGTGGATCGAACGCTGCTTGCTTTATCAATGTTGCCGGAGAATTTACAAAAAAAGACCAAACTTTTTATCGCCGGACGCGAAAAAAGTCGAAAATTTGAAAAACTTGCCTTAAAGTTGGGAATTTCCAACAATGTGATCTTTGGCGGCGGTCGTGATGATGTCAATGAGTTGCTTCTGGCTGCCGATTTGGTTGTTCACCCGGCACGCAACGAGGCGGCGGGCAATGTTCTTATCGAGGCGATTGCGATGGGTACGCCGGTGATTTGCACCGCCAATTGCGGATTTTCCGACTATGTGGAAAAGTCCGGCGGAGTGGTTTTGCCGGATATGTTTGACCAGTCCGCATTTGCTGCCAGTCTTGAAGTGATTCTTGCTGATCCTTCAAAATTAGCGCAAATGCGGACAAATGCGGTATCTTGCGGAAATAATGCCGATTTTTACCGTCGCGCCGATGTGGCAGTAGACGCGATTGAGGAGGTTTGTCATGGCTGAAATTATCGATCTTGCGCCGGAATTCGCCGAAGCATGGCGGGGACGCGACCCTTTTGAAGCCGTTGCGGAAATTGAAGGCGAAGTCTTTCGCAAAGTAAAAAGTCGTCGCACTTTTCGCTTTGAACTAAACGGCAAAGGTTATTTTGCCAAGGTTCATCACGGCGTCGGATACCGCGAAATAATCAAAAATCTATTGCGCTTCAAACGCCCGGTGCTGGGTGCGGAGAACGAATATAACGCGCTATTACTGCTGCATCAAGTCGGCGTGGATACCATGACTTCGCGTGCTTATGGTCGAAGAGGTAAAAACCCGGCGAAAATCGAATCGTTCTTAGTGACATCCGAATTGAAAAACATGACCAGTCTTGAGGATTTTTGCCGTGATTGGCCGCAAAATCCGCCCAAGTTCGCTTTACGTATTGGGTTGACTATGCGCTTGGCATCGATGGTCAAAACCATGCACGACACCGGCATGAACCATCGGGATTGCTATCTTTGCCATTTTTTGCTCGATAACGCGACTGCTGAAAGTGCCAATCCGCACCTTTATGTGATCGATTTGCACCGGGCGGAAATCCGAGACAGGATTCCGCGCCGTTACCGACTCAAAGATGTAGCCGGGATTTATTTTTCAAGCCTCGATATCGGTTTGACCAAGCGCGATTGTTTTCGCTTTATGAAGTGTTACAGTGGCAAATCTTTGCGTCAAACCTTGCGCGAAAACGGCAACTTTTGGCGTTCGGTTGAGCGTGCCGCCAAAAGCCTGTATCGCAAAGAAGAGTCGCGAAACAAACGGCGTTGCATTCAACGGTAAAGTGTTTTGCCATTCGCGTCGGTCGCCACCACCAATGGAAAATCTTCGACCGTAAGCCGATAAATCGCTTCCGGACCAAGATCCGGGAAAGCGATCAATTCACATTTTTTTATACACTGCGCAATCAACGCCCCGGCTCCGCCGGTGGCGGCAAAATATACCGCGCCATACTTTTTCATTGCTTCAACCACCGGAGCGGTACGCGCCCCTTTGCCGATCATGCCGCGAAGTCCGCATTTGGCGAGAATGCGGGGAGAGTACGCATCCATGCGATAACTTGTAGTCGGTCCGGCACTTCCGATCGGACGACCGGGGGGAGCGGGACAGGGACCGACAAAGTAGATGACTTGCCCATGCAGATCGCAAGGAAGCTCTTTATTTGCGTCAAGCAAGGCGACAAGGCGCTTGTGAGCTTGGTCGCGACCGGTCCAGATTACACCGGAGAGCAAGACTTGATCGCCCGCTTTGAGGCTTCTGACGGTACTTTCGGCAAGCGGAGTCGTCAGTTTCTTTGCACTCAAATTTCCACCTCCGCATGACGCGCCGCATGACAGTTGAGATTGATTGCCACGGGCAAGCTCGCAATATGACAAGGAAAGAATTCGATATGCACCGCCAGACTGGTGATCGATCCTCCCAAACCTTGCGGTCCGATATTCGTAGCGTTGATTTTTTCAAGAATTTCCTGTTCAAGCTCGGCATAACGCGGATCGGGATTCGGCTCGCCAAGCTTGCGCAGTAACGCTTTTTTAGACAGAAATGCCGCTTTTTCAAAGGTTCCGCCGATCCCCATGCCAACTACGGTCGGAGGGCAGGGATTGCCCCCGGCGTTGCGCAAAGTTTCCAGCGCGAAATCGATCACTCCGTTGCGACCGTCGGAGGGCTTGAGCATACGAATCGCCGACATATTTTCCGCGCCACCGCCTTTGGGGGCGAGCGTAATATGCAATTTATCGCCGGGGACAAGCTCAAGATGAATCACCGGCGGCGTGTTGTCGGTGGTGTTTTTGCGGTCAAAAAGCGGGTCGTTCACAATCGATTTACGCAAAAAGTACTTGCGATAACCGCAAGCGACTCCCTCCGAAATTGCATCGTAAATAGTTCCCCGGTCAAAGCGTATGCAATCGCCGAGTTCGACAAAGAATACCGCAAATCCGGTGTCTTGGCAAAGTGCCATACGTTCATTGCGGGCGATTCGGGCATTCTCGAAATATTGAACGAAGAAATCACGTCCCAAATCGCTGATTTCTTGCGTTTCCATCTGCCGGAGGCGGTCAAGCACATCTTCGGGCAAATCGCAGGCGGCTTTGCCGCAAAGTTCCGCGACCGCAGCAGCGACGGCATCAAAATTTACGATGCGGAATTTTTGCATAACTACAACCCGATATAGTGTTTTTGAATTTCCGGCGTACGCTCCGCGATATTAGTGAGGCGTTCGCCGATTTTGATCATTTCACCGAGCATTTCGACAAAAATCACGGCGTTGACCAATTGACATTTGCCCTTGCGCAAACGTTCGGTGTGGGCGGCTTCGAGTTTCGTTGCCAATTTTTGCAATTTGCGTTCGTCTTTTAGAGCGAATTTAATCTGCTCAGGGTTGGTGCTGCCGAGGGCGGCAATCGTGTTGCGTGCCTGATCGTCAAGTACGTTCCAAAGTTTGCGCAAATCTTTTTTGCCCGAGAGTGAAACTTTTTTTCCGGTCTTCAAAAGCCGATCGGTCAATTTAAGAATCTGCTCGGTATGGTCGGCGATGCGTTCCGCATCGTTGGTGCAATGCATAAGCAACGGAACGAGTTCCGATTGCGGTTCTGTCAGCGGTCGGCGCGTGATTTTCACCAGGTAGGCGGTAACTTCGGCTTGCATGGCATCGATTCGCTCTTCGGCTTCGGCGAGAGCCGCATACTTCTCCTTGTCGGATACTCCGGCGATAAAATGGGTGTTGACCGATAGATCGACCATTTTCCATGAATCTTCAACCATGGTGCGAATAGCGCATACCGTCTGTTTAAGAGCTACCGAAGGTGTAGCAAGCAGATTCGGTTCAAGCGGTTGAATGCGGATTTTTTCGTTGGCGGGAATCGGCAATAGCCAGTTGCAGAATTGCGCGAAACGATTGATGAACGGCAATAGCAGCACCACCACCGTGACATTGAAAAACGTGTGGGCCATGGCAATGTGGCGTTCAATGTTTTGGGGGTCAACCGCAAAGACATTGCCGGGAGTAATGGCGTTGATGAAGTAGAGGAATACCGGAATTCGTTGCGGACCGAACGGCACATAAAAAAGCGCGATCATTACCGCCGCGCCGAAAAGGTTGAACAGCGTGTGTGCAGTGGCGGCCTGTTTGGCGACCCGGTTCGCCGTAAGCGCGGCAAGTATCGCGGTGACGGTCGTACCGATATTCGTGCCGATAAGCAGTGGTACAGCCGTCCAAAAATTGATCAGTCCGCCGGCCGCCAGAGCTAACACGATACCCATCGCCGCCGAGCTGGATTGAATCAGCATGGTAGCCACCAGTCCGATTGAGATAGCACCCAACACCGCGCCGATCGGCATCCATCCCCCGACTGTCGCCGGTTGGCAATCGAACAACTGGAATACGCTTCTGAATCCCGGAAAATCCGCGAGCATTTTCAGCTCGTCAGACATCATCATCATACCGAAGAACAGTAAGCCGAAACCGAGAATGCTTTCGCCCCACCCCTTAACCGTCTGCTTTTTGGACAGAGAGATGACAAACCCGATTATAATCGCCGGTAACGCCAGTCCTGAAAGGTTAAACGAGATAATCTGCGCGGTGACGGTCGTGCCTATATTTGCGCCGAAGATGATGCCAATCGCCTGAGACAAATTCAGCAATCCGGCGTTGATAAACCCGATAACCATGACGGTGGTTGCGCTTGAGGATTGAATAACGGCGGTGACGAACGTGCCGGCCAGTACCGCGACAATGCCGTTGCGGGCAAAGAACTGCAAGACTTTTTTCATGTTCTCCCCGGCGATCATCCGAATCCCGTCGCCCATGAGTTCCATGCCGAAGACAAAAAGCGCAAGCCCGCCAAGTACGGTTATAGTCACGGTTAACACGTTAAAACCGAGTAGTTTAATCATCTTGTCCTGAACGATGAATCCACTTTCGGGGGCGACCACGCTGATTCCGATGTTGTATATTCCGCTGTTTTTGCCGAGCTTTACATCGGTTTCGGCGATGCCGTTGGTGTTAGTCAGCGCAATTGGCGTGAGAATTTTTGCACTGCTTTTTGCCCCGTCGCTGTTGGCGAGCAGGTCAAAAGTTACGGGAATACCTACCGCGGGCAGACCGTCAGATTTAACTAACTTGACCGAAATCGGCTTAGTGCTGACTGATTCGGTGCGGTATTGACGATTGTTTCCATTGATTTGCATCCCGGAAATAAAGCGCAATGTGATGCTTTTGTCGGGGTTGTCCTGAGGAATTGCCCTGAGAAATTGGTCGCCGGTTGCTTTTCCGGCAGTTACCGTGACCGATACGCCGCCGCCGGCATCGGTTGTCGCGATCGTCGGGTTAACTTGCAAGTCCGACCCGTTTATCGGCTCAAAACGAACCATCGCACCTGAGATTGGGGAGCGACTGCCCTTGCCGCCGAGCAACCCGGGTTGTTGCGGACCGAGCAACTCCAACTTGAGTTGTTTGTCGAAGGGTTTACCCGGCAGTCCGCACTGTTCGTCACCATCCACGATCCTGACTTGATCGATTTCATTGTCGCTGTTTTCATTACAGCCGATGGCGCATAGGAGGAACAATCCCGATAGTATGGCAAGCGAAATTTGCGTAGTTTTTTTGAAGAACGCAGACATACAAAATTTCCTGTTTTTTAAGCTAATTGCAAATTGCACGGTATACTATATCACTCAAACGCTCAAATCTCAAGTTTTAGACGGTTATTTTTATTGAGCTAATTGTAAAACCGCAAATACGTGCTATAATTTTAGGGAATCGTCGTAAAACTTTTGCATAAGGGGGCGAGTTATGAAGCGAAGGGATTTTTTGAAAAGTGCCGCAACTATTGCGCTTACTGCCGGAATCGTCAGAAAACTCGATGGTGCGAATGTCCTTAAAACGGAAGATTCAAAGGAAGAGTCAGCACCCGATCTGGTCGCTTTGCGCGGTGACTCACCGGCGGATATGTTCGATGCCGGCATCGCACTGCTCGGCGGAATAAAAGCGTTTGTCAAGCCGAATCAGAGCGTGGTCATAAAACCCAATATCGGCTGGGATCGTTTGCCGGAGAGCGGCGCGAACACCAACCCCGATTTGATCAGACGCATGGTCAAGCGTTGCTATGAAGCCGGAGCCAAAGAGGTTTTTGTCTTTGATCACACTTGCGATTATTGGGTGGAATGCTACTCAAAAAGCGGGATCAAATCCGCAGTGGAAAGCGAAGGCGGCAAGATGGTATCCGGCGCGGTTGAGGAAGATTACCGCGAAATTGAAGTTCCCGGCGCGTTGCGCATGAAAAAGCCCAAAGCTCATCGTTTGATTCTCGATTGCGATGTGTTTTTCAATGTCCCGGTGTTGAAGCACCACGGTGGCGCGAAGATGACTTGCGCGATGAAAAATTTTATGGGCATTGTCTGGGATCGCCGCTATATGCACAGTCACGACCTGCAACAATGTATTGCGGATTCGGTTTTAATACGTCGCCCGGATTTGAACGTGATTGACGCATTTCGGGTTATGACCTCCGGCGGACCGCGGGGGAACGCCAACTCGGTGGTGCGAAATCTGAAAAGTCTCTTGCTCTCGCGTGATATAGTCGCGGCGGACACGGCGTCGGCGCGGATGATCGGCTTTCCTCTTGAGAGTGTTCCCCACATCAGCAATGCGGAAAAGCTTAAATTGGGCAGTACGAAACTTGAAAATCTAAATATTAAAAGAATCAAGTTGTAGTTATGCGAAAATTTCTACTGATCAAAATTTTGCGGGTTATTATTTCGCTCGCGACTCTGGCGTGTTTTATCGTCGGATTTTCGTCGCTGGGCAAATTAGCCGGGAATGCGGCAAAGGGGGAATTTTTGCCGGCGCTGTTGCGGGTTATCACCCAAGGCTCACTTATATCGGTCGGTTTTTTTGTGGTAATTGTGGTTTTTACGCTTCTTTTTGGGCGATTTTACTGCTCGTTTTGCTGTCCGCTGGGGGTTATGCAAGACATCGTCTCAAGAGGGGTCAAAATCCTGAGTCTAAATAAATTCAAATATAAGCCAATGCCGAATTTTTATAAAACGCGTTATCTGACAGTATTGATTTTAGTTGGTCTGTCACTCGGCGGATGGATTTTTCCATTGGGGATTTTTGAGCCGTACACGCTTTGGGGGCGAAACTCGGCAGGAATAGGGCAGAGTTTGCTGGTAAAATTCAACAACCACTTTTACGGCGAATTTGAGATGATTCAACCTCTTGAACCGCGCCCTGAGTTTTCGCCGGTTTTGAGCGTGTTTTTTTGCGGGTTGCTACTGCTTATCCTGCTTTTAGCGGCATGGCGCGGAAGAGTGTTTTGCAACACATTTTGCCCGGCCGGCGCACT
This sequence comes from Victivallales bacterium, assembly GCA_031261965.1. GTDB lineage: Bacteria > Verrucomicrobiota > Lentisphaeria > Victivallales > Victivallaceae > Victivallis. The sequence goes on from JAISIP010000039.1 coordinate 8,718, forward strand.
GCTTGGGTTACTCTCAAAGCGGGCGTATATGCCACTGGGGATTATGCCCGAAAGATGCGTTAAATGCGGTCAATGCGTAAAGGCATGTAAAGCCGGATGTATCGATCTAAATAGTAAGATGCTCGACTCCGAGCGGTGTGTTGATTGCTTTAACTGCACGACGGTATGCAAATTCGGCGCGATTGGTTTCTTGCATCGTCCGGTGAAAAAATCGAGCGAAAGTGTTGAAGAAACCTCTCCCGATTCCGGGCGGCGAAACTTTTTGACCGCCGCTGGAGTTTCCGGCGTGTTTGCGCTGCTTGGCGGTCATTTTATCGGAAGTGTCGGTAAACGCAATCTCACGCTTGATGCCTTTACCGGGGCGATTCCGCCGGTGATGCCTCCGGGTGCCGGCAGTCGCGAGGAATTTCAGCGCCGTTGTACCGGGTGCGGTATTTGCGTTGCCAATTGTACAGGGCATACCTTAAAACCTGCATTTATGGAGTACGGGCTTGCCGGAATGGGGCAGGTGCGATTATCGTTCGAGATGGGTAAATGCGAATATTTGTGCCGGAACTGTTCGGAACTTTGCCCGACCGGGGCGTTGCGCAAACTCACGCCGGATGAAAAAAAACACTGCCGAATCGGAGAAGTGAAATATTTTCGCGAACGCTGCGTGGTAGTAACCGAGGGGACAAGTTGCGGTGCCTGTGCCGAGCACTGTCCGACCGGGGCGTTGCAAATGGTTAGTTATAAAGATCATTTGACGATTCCGCAGGTAATTAAAAATTTGTGTATCGGTTGTGGTTGCTGTGA
>JAISIP010000010.1 GCA_031261965.1 Victivallales bacterium
TCCCGACAAAGGTCAGGGAAATCTTATGACAGCCTGAAGGAGTGGCGAGCAGTTCGCTTTCGAGGCGCGGTTGCATAAGGAAAAAATCTCCCGCTTCGAGGAGGTATCCCCGGTCTTCCTGGCGGGCAAATACCTCCCCTTTTAGGATATATTCCACCGACAGGCAAGGGGCGTTGCGCCTCCGGTAACGGGCTCCCTTCAACCACTGAACCTCGCAAAAACTCTCCGTGCCGATCATATCGTCCCCGCCGCTTCCGACGTTGACTGAACGCATCCGAAAAGAGCGGCGCGAACGGATGTGATAAGACTCAACCCCTTGATAATAGTCAGGTTTCGGCAGATTTTCCCAACGAAAAACACTAAGATCGTTCAAAATTTTCATAAATATCGCTTTTTTCAATGTTTTTTTGATATTTTCCAATATAATATACAATAAAAGTATTGTTTTTCAAATGTTTTCCACTATACTATAGGTAGGAAGACACATTGGGAGCAGATGAAATGAAAAAACAGACGGATGCAGCATGGCACTTTATCACGGACAGGCTTTTCTGCCCGGAAACAGGGCTGCTTTACGATTATCTCGGCGACTTCGATCACGCTGATCGCTTCTGCCATCTTCCTGCACCGGAGGAAATTGCAGCATCGTTCCCGAATCCCTGCGGCTGGAGTACTGGGATGGAGGACTGCGCTTTGAACGGAGGATTCCTGATGGACATCCTGCGTTTGCGCGGTGAACTCCAGAGCGATTTTGCCGCAGCGGCACTGCGCGGATTGCTTTCCCTCGGAACGGTTCACGGCAAGCGTGGCTTTATTGTTCGTGGCATTTCGCCGGCGGACAAAAAAAGCTGTTACGGCAACTCCTCGCGTGACCAATTCACACTCGCCGTCTTCGGTCTGCTGACCTACTGGAGAAATCGACATTGCGATCTCCTGCTTCGCAACGAAGCAGTTGAACTGCTTGCCGCCGTCGCGGATTATTGCGAATCGATCGCAACGCCGGAGAACAATTATAATCTCAGGCGTCTCGACGGGGGTCGGGCAGTCGTCTCGAAGCTGTGGGAATGCGCTCCGCACGAAGCATTCCGGCTGCCGATGATTTTCGCCGCCGCCGCCGAAGCAACGGGAGAAAAGAAGTATTTCGATCTCGTCCGCCGCTTCGCCCGTCCCGGAATCGAACGGACGCTAAAGATGAATCCCTACGACGAAACCTGGTGGGATATGCCGCTGATCCAAATGCAAATTTCACTCAACACCTTCCGCGAAAGCCGGATCATGCCGGAGCTGGACAGCGATGTTGGAGAAGCAATGCAACTTGGAGCCGGAATCGCCCGACGACTCCTCGCCGATTCGCTCGACCGTGCGTCGGTCAGATCGGAATCCGACGGCGTCCTCTGCCGGAACTGGCGGCTTCTCCCGATGTACCTACCCCCCGCAACGCTCGGTCGAACCGCCCTGTTTGACGGAAAAAGCTATCTCAACCCCCGTTTTGAAGACACCTATTATCATCCGCTGGAAACCATGCGCGGAATCGGCAATCTGCTCGGTTCTATCGCGTTGACGGAGGAAATTTCTCCCGACGACCCGTTGCTTTGCCGAGCGGATGCGGTCATCGGACGTTTCGATTTCGCCCGCTGCACCCACGCCGGGGCAATTCCATTGCTCCACGGCCGGTTGCTGGCGGCATCCCATAGTCGTACCCCGGAAAAATTTCAATATACAGAGGTTTGAACCATGAAAAAACATTTCACACTAATCGAACTTTTGGTCGTAATCGCGATTATCGCGATTCTCGCCTCAATGCTGCTGCCGGCATTGAACAAAGCACGGAGCAAGGCCCGTATGATCACCTGTCAGAACAATCTGAAACAGTGCATGACCAATGTGGCGATGTATCTGAGTGCCAATCACGATGTCATCTCGGTGGAAAGCGGAAACCCCAGTGGAAATATCAATTGGGGAGGCGCCCTCAACCGGGCCGGATTGATTTCCGCCGGAAACTGGAAATCGTACAACTGCCCGGACAGCATAAAACCGTCCGGCAAGGATGATTGGAGTTTGGTCAACACTTATACATATGCCGTCAATTACCTCGGTTTATGTGTTATCAATGATAAATATTACTCCGACGGCAACAACCAGGTCAAAGTTCCCGCACTCGGTATAATTGACTTTAAAAGAATGAAACAGCCTGCCCAATTTTTCTTTCTCGCGGACGGGCGCAATAATGCGGGAGCAAAGGATCACTGTCTGGCGAAGTTTTATCCCACCAGCGATGCCTCAGGCTGGGGTTCTAATCCATGGCGCGGACACGATTCGATGCGTTTCACGCTTTCATGGGGGGATGGTCACGTATCGGCGGTCGATCAAGCTCAATTCAGACAAACTTGCGTCCGTGCCACCAATATCGTGTTTGCATTATAAACCCACATTTTTAAAGGAGTTTTTGTATGAAGAAAGCTGTTTGTTTGTGCATATCGCTGTTTTGCGCGGTATTGTTGAGCGGAGCAAATCTTCTGCTTGACGCTCAGGGGAATTTGCGCGGTGGCAAGCCGAACAAGGGAATTACCATCAAAGTACATGATGAACTTGTCGATATTACCATTGAAGGTGCTTCCCGGCAATGGAACAGTGTTCTGCCGATCGCGCCGGACACAAAATTCGTTCGCGTACGCATGAAGATGAAAGTCACCGACGTGGAACGCGGCAAAGAGGCTTGGCAAGATGCCCGCCTGGCAATACTCTTCCGAAACAGCGAGAAGAAGGGTGTCGGCAATTGGCCTGCCACTTTTCACGCCACCGGAACGACGCAATGGGTGGATTGCGACCGACTTTATCCGGTTCCTGAAGGTGCCGTTGATTGCGTTTTAGGTCCGGCGAATTTCGGCACATCCGGAACGGTTCAATTTTTCAATTTGCTGGTTGAAGAGTTGCAAAAAATAGAAAATATGGATCTCGACGTGCCGCCGCCGGACGGCTCCTCCCCGAAATCCGCCGGTTCTCTCAAAGGTGCATGGAACGAAACGACTCCGACCCGCGAACGCGTCAGCCTTAACGGGCTCTGGGAATTCCGTCCTCTCCTGCGGGACGAAAATCCCGATGTGCTTCCTCCCCCCGGCAGTGGTTGGGGTTATTTTAAAGTTCCCGGAGCTTGGCCGACGCATAACAACGGAATGCGTTTCTATCTCTCCGCCCTGTTCATGCCCAAATTCCGCCCGCAAGATCTCAACAGCGCGTGGTATCGCCGCACGTTTGATGTGCCGGAATCATGGCAAGGCAAACGGATCGTTCTCTCCGCCGATATGATTCAAAGTTGCGCAAAGGTGTCCATCGACGGCAAGGAGGCGGGGGAACTCTATTATCCGGGCGGCGAACTTGACCTGACCGGCAAACTGCTTCCCGGAAAAGAACAAACTCTCACGATGTTTGTGAGTGCAAAGCCGGAAAAAAGTTCGATTTTCATGGCGCCCGGACGTCTGATTTCACAGGACAGCGCTTTGACGAACCGCGGAATCACCGGGGATCTTTATCTGGATGCATCGCCGCTGAACAAAGCGATCGCCGACGTTCATGTGATTACGTCGCTAAAAAAAAAGAAATCAGCTTTGACTCCGGCTTCTTTCACCTCCCTGCCGGAAAATATCGTATGGAAGCAACGGTATCCAAGGCAGGAAAGGTCGTAAAACAGTTTGTTTCCGCGCCGTTTCAAGCCGATGGGCAGGATCGTTTCCGGCACATTTTTTCCCAAAGCTGGGAAAACCCGGATCTCTGGGACACGGATAAGCCGGAAAATCTCTATACGGCAAATGTCAGCTTGCTGGACAAAGAGGGAAAGCTTCTGGATCAATTTTTACCTCAGGAGTTCGGATTTCGCGAATTTTCCATCAAAGGTCGCGATTTTTTCCTGAACGGGAAAAAAATTCATCTTCGCATGATGGTTTCCGGCGGTCCGCAAAAATCCAGTTCCGGGTCGGATATCTGGATTGAGCATCTGGTGAACACCGCCCGCAGCTTCGGGGCAAATTTTCTGATCGGCTGGAATTACAGTTTTGGACCCGGAATCTTCAGCTATCCCGACGGCTTCTATAAAGGCACTTCCAAGCGCGGCATGTTAACTTCGCTGACCTTGCCCCACGTCAAAGATTTCAAATCAAATCTCGCCGACCCGGCTCAGGCGGAGTCCTACCGTTTGCAGTGCGAACACCTGATCCGCCGTTATCAGAATGTTCCCGGCGTGGTGATGTTCGTCATGAATCATAATTCAATGGGGTATCCGGGAGATCAGAATCCGTCGCGGATCGGAACATCCTATCGACCGGAAGATGTCCTGCATCCTTCCGCCACACACTACCGCCTTCAGGCAAGCAAAGCCGAAGAGATCGCCAAAAAACTTGACCCCACCCGCCCGGTCTATCACCACGAAAGCGGCAATCTCGGCGATGTCTATACGATCAACTGCTATTTGAACTGGTCGCCGCGTCAGGAACGGAGCGATTGGCTGGAAAATTGGGAGACAAACGGCACGATGCCGTTGATGTTCGTCGAATGGGGGTTGCCGCATGTCGCTTCGTGGTCAAGCTACCGCGGTCCTTCTTTTATCTGGTCAAACAACGTATTGCAATGCCTCTGGGTTAACGAATACAATGCGGCAATTCTCGGCGAAGAAGCATATCGGTTTGATGAGGCGAAATCGAAACTGTATGGGCAACAGGAAAAACTCGTCAAAGGCAACCGTCTTACTGCCTTTGGTTCGCTGGGAGGAAACGATTCCCTCAATCGGATCGAAGATGTTAATAAAATCCGGGCTTATTACGCGGAACGCAATTTCCGTGATCTTCGCTGGCGCGGTATTTCCGGGCTGTTGCCGTGGGATCAATTTACATGGTGTACCTGGCAAGGCATCAAAGGAGAAATCGGAGACAATCCGGGTCGCTTCAAAGACTTGAAACGCCCCGGACTGGTTCCCGATTACTTTTTCGACAGCGGCGATGCCATTCACAATCCTTTCGCCGAATATTCGCTTAACAGCACAGGAAAAGGAATTGTTCCGAATTTCGGAGAATATCTTGCCTGGATCGGAGGCGCGACGTGGGGCATTACCGAAAACGGTCATAATTTCCGCCCCGGGGAATTCGTCCACAAATCGCTTGCTTTCATCAACGACAGCCGTCGCGATGCTAAAATCAATTGGACATGGAAAGCTCCCAAACTCCATTTGACCCGCTCCGGCTCACTTCAGCTCGCTGCCGGGGAACGCAAATCAATTCCGATCGGATTCCAAATTCCCGCTGACATGCGCGGAGAAATTACAATAGAATCCTCCGTCGAATTTCCCGGCGGAAAACATTTCCAGGATCAATTGCCGCTTCAAATCATAGAAAGATCCCCTCTGAAAATAACTGCAAAAATCGGGGTTTTCGACCCGGCAGGCGGTGCCGAAACGTTGTTGAAAAATACCGGCGCAAAATTTCACCGGGTCGAAAAAGATGCGGATCTTGACGGGATCGAACTGCTCGTTCTCGGACGAAATTCCATGATAAAAAACCCGCTGCATCTCTCCAATCGACTAAAAGACGGCTTGAAACTTCTGATTCTCGAACAACCTCTCTTTGTTTTCGAGCGACTTGGGCTTCGCGGCAATGAACAGGGCTATCGCGAAGTCTTTTCGCTCTCGCCTGAATTCCACGATATGCGCGATTGGCGCGGCAAAGCGACTCAGCTTCCAGTGTCTTTTGCCTCAACGCCATATGAGAGCAGCCATCCTTACTGGAACTGGAACGGCTATTCCCACTCCCGTGTCTGGCGTGCCGGGAATCGCGGTTCGATCACTGAAGTCGTGGTGGAAAAACCCTCTATCGGCAATTGGCTGCCGTTGCTGGAAGCCGGATTCGACTTGCAGTATGCTCCTCTTCTTGAATTTTCCGAAGGAAAAGGGCGGATCCTTTTCTGTCAGGCCGCCGTTACAGGACGCACGAAGCAGGAACCCGAAGCGGAAGAATTATTCCGCAAAGCGTTGACCCTCCTTGACCGCGCCACTCCGGAAACTTCCCGCGACGTGTTCTACGCCGGCGGCAACGAAGGTGCTGCATTGCTTGAAGCACTCAAAATTCCGTTCACGCGTTACTCCGGCTCACTGCCTAACCACGCGTTGCTCGTTCTCGGCTCAGGAGCGGATGTTCCCGATTTAAGCGAAAATATCAAACAAGGTTGCCGCATTCTCGCTTTGGGGTTGAATCGCGATGAACTATCAAAGGTCATGCCGGGAGAATTCACTTTTGAATCAGGAGAATTCGATTCCGATTTCGTGCCAAATTTGCGGGAAACTTCTCTATTTGCCGGAATCAGCAATGCGGATCTTCATTGGCGCGGCAAAATGAAATTCGACGGTTTCACCAACAATCCCCATGGTCGCGATCTTGCGATTCGCCACAGCGGGAAAGGATGTCTGATTGCCGTTCAACTGCCACCATGGAAATTTGATCCTGCCGAGTTCTATTATCGTACAACCCGCCGCCGCTCGACATTTTTGGTTTCGCGTCTGCTTGCCAATCTGGGGGCATCGGCGCAAACCGGGTTTTACGCACTTTTCGACGGAGTGCAAGGCAATCGGAAATTTGAACTTCCGAACGACCGCTGGTTCGGCAAAGCCGATCCGGACAAAATCGGCCGCGCAAGCAACTGGTGGAAGCAGAATTTTCAACGGGATAAAACCTGGCGAAAGGTTCGAGTTCCGGGGACATTCGAATCGCAATTCGAGGACCTTGCCGACTATGACGGCTATTTCTGGTATCAACTGGAATTCGATCTTCCCGCCGATTGGGGAAAAGCAAGCGCGGAACTTTCGCTCGGCCCGATCGACGATGAATCATGGATTTGGATCAACGGAACGTTTCTCGGTGAAATCACCCAGGCGACTCATCCGAAAAACTATTGGCTGGCTGTGCGTTCCTATTCTTTAAAAGAAAACATGCTTCACGCCGGACGAAACGTATTGACCGTGCTTTGCAATGATAACTTCAATACGGGAGGAATTTTGGGCATGCCGCAACTGAAATTTCCGATCCGTTACCATTTCTACGTAGATTCGCCGCAGAGCGGAGACAATCCCTATCAGTATTTCCGTTGGTAACAGTGGCTTCAAAACCGGGTTCAGGTAGTCTAAATCAGGCTTTGACCGCAATCCACTCCGAGAATTTGCCCGGTAATTGAGTCGTTTCGGCAGAGAAACAGCACGGCTTCGACCAAATCGTCAACGTTCACTTTTCGACGCAAAGGCAAGGTCGCAATAGTCTTTGCCATAGTTCCGTCGGGAATCCAACTCGGCGGGAACACCGGTCCGGGGGCAACGGCGTTGATGCGCAAATTCTTTTGCCCGTACTCACGCGCCAATTCCCGAGTGGCATCGGCGAGTACCCGGCGGGACAGCGCGTACGCGCCGCCATTGGGGGAACGGTGTAACACCTCCTGATCCAGCAGATTGATCGCCACGCCCTCCGGCAATTCTTGCGCGGCAAACGCCCGCAAAAGCGCGAGCGGACTCCAAAAATTCACTTCAAAATGTTCCCGGTCGCTTACTTCATCGCCGTGGATAAGTTCGTTTGGCTCGTACATCGAAGCGTTATTGATGAGAATATCGACCTTGCCGCATTGGGCGAAGAGTTTTGCCGCTTCGCCGGGGGTGGAAAAATCGGCGGTCAACACCCGGCATCGCTCAGGATGCGGTAAACTCTTCGCCAGAATCTCCGCCTCTTTTTGCGAATGGCGAACATGCAAATAGACGTTGGCGTTTTCCGCTGCAAACGCCCGCACCAATTCCGCCCCGATTCGCTTTGCTCCGCCGGTGATTAAAACGTTTTTTGGGGTAATTTTCATGGGTGTAAAAACACTGAATCCGTGAAATTATTCACGGATTCAGAACCTTCAAGAGTTATTTGCTCTCTTGTACAAAAATTTTTGCATCTTTGGGTACAAACCCGTGGGTTGAACCTTGAAACCAATTGATCCTCTTGGGTGACTTTATGTTGTTATAAAGAATCGCAACACCGGAGGGCGGACAGACGTAATCGCCGAGTCCGGCGCGGGTAATATTCACCTGACATTTGATCCGTTTCGCATGGTTGACCGCATCGTAATATCCGAGTGCAGGTACATACTTCGGAAACCAGCCGCCAAGGCGACCTTTCGCCGTGCCATTCAGATCGCAGCACCACGGGATACCCGGTGAGGCATAAGTCACGTCGGAATCAAGCGCGGCCGCCCAGACGGTCTGAAGTCCGCCTTGACTGCCGCCACTGACGAGCAAAGTCTTGCCGTTCCATTCCGGCAACGACTTAACAAACTCAAGCGAACGCATGACGCGAAGTGCCATGCCGTTGAAGTAGGCTTTTTCCGGGTCGGAATTTTGTTCCGGGTCAAACGCGTATGTCTGTTTGTTCGACTTAATTTCCCCAGCGAATTTTGTGTAATAATCGTTGGGTTGATCCAACAAAAAACCATGAGCGTTGATATCGAATTTGATCTTATCTTTTGGTCCGTCATTCGGGGGACGCTGAGCACCCGTGCCATATCCGCGATAAGCAACTTCCGCCGGCAAAGATTTTGCCGCGGCATTTGCCGGAACAGTCAGATACCCGGTCACCGGACGCGGTCCGGCGCAATCAACCGAAACGGCATAAATATTAACCGCCGGGGTGGATTTCGGCAACTTGGTCATGGTATATTTCATCGGAACTGCCGCCAAACGCGCCTTTTGCTTCTGCCAAAATGCGTCGAAGTCCGCCGGTTCTTCGGCTCCCGCGGTCAATTTCTCGGGTTGCACCCCTGCCCCACCCTCGAAACTGAGGTCGTTTTCCCCGCCCCAGAGATTTCTGCTCTTAAAAGTCTTCCCGGCTTTGTCGGTTAATAGGGCGATAATACGGACGAATCCGGGCTTATCTATAGAGGTTTTTATAACCAGAGGCTCACTGCTTAATTTAACTTTGCCGCTATCTTTTTTGCCGTCGTCACCGGTACGCTCCCATTTGATATAGTATTCCTCCGTCGGATTTTGACCGTTCAAATCGGCACTGACGGTAAAAGTCATCGTTTCACCGGGCATATAGCTTACCGGGTTTCTATCGGTTACGCCGACGAGCTGCATATTGCTCGTATTCAGTTTCACCTTCACCACATTGGAGATTTTCAAATTTTCATATTTACCGACGATGTAAAGTTCGGCGTTCTTGTAATTTTTGCCGGATTGAGTAAAAGTCCAGTCGGGATTGCCCGTCGGGCTGTTTCCGATACCGAGGTCGCAAATCTGTGCTTTCAAACTATTAAAGGCAAAAACCGTCTGTTTTTCTTGAAAATTATGAACTTGCATTGAGCCGTAGTCGCCATTAGAAGCGCAACTATCGCCAAAATCGAACGCCGAATTGCTCGCCCCTGGAATATTCTTCGAATTGCGTCCACCGTAGTTGGTACCCCAGAACTCGATGTTGCCTTTATCGAAAGTTCCGGTTTTCACACTTTCAACATTGCTTGCGACCTCAAGTTTGGTCACATAGGTCTGAAATATCGGTGAACCGGGAAACGGAACCGCGACCTCGGCGGCGGTATCGGCAAAAGGATCCATGGCGGTAAAAACCCACTGCATTTTGCCGTCATTACCAGTGAGCTTCAATAGATAGCCGACCCGCTTGAGGTCGCCGGTAAGCATCTCGGTGCGGTCGATTTCATACCCTTTTGAACTGTAATTAGTCGGATTGAGTTTGGCGATCAATTCATACCCTTTCGCCTCAGGAACCAACTCCAAAAGCTCAGGTACTTCGGCGCGGAGCGTAAAACCTCCGAGCATAAAAAGCGAACTTACGACACACAGCAGTTTCATTGGAATCCTCCATATTTGGCATTAACTACGAGCTGCTATTGAGCATATATTTTATTATATCATAAATCCATATACATTACAATAGGCTATAAAAAAATAAAAGGGATTTTTGCAAATTTTCGTTTTTTTCGACTTTCGTTTTTGAAATCTGCACATTTAGTGAGTATATTCCGCATGGAGAGTGGTTCAAATCATAAGGCTACCTCTAAAAACTAATTTGAGGTAGCCATAATAGGAAGGTTGTCTTATGAAAAAGCGTTTTACCCTGACTGAAATCTTGGTTGTGGTGTTTCTAATCGGCGTTCTTTCCGCCATCGGCTTCGGGATGTACAGCTACGCTATGAACTCAGCCAAGGAAAGTTCGACCAGATCACTTCTCACCCGCCTCGGCGCCGGTCTTGAAACTTGCAACACCAAACTCGGATACATTCCGCTGGGAAAGGACAAAAACGTCTTTAATGAAATCCGATTTGAACTCAATACCGATGGAACTGTTAAAAGTTTGACTTTTACCGAAGACAGCAACAAAAAAGTTTCAGATGAATATCTGAAAGAGTTTATCAAAACCATCGACGGCGAAAACCTCAAGAAGAGTTTGCAAAAAGAAAGCGACTATTACGTTTTGATCGACAGTTGGGGGAACAAAGTCTATTACGCTTATCCCGGCAAATTCAACCGAATCAGTTTCGACTTTTACAGCCCCGGCGCCGATGGCAGAATCGGCAAAGGCAAGGACGAATTTACCGCAATCAAATTGAATTCCGCCACGCTCGGAGACTTCAAGGACGATTCGACCAACGAACTTTTAAGCGACGACATCTTCAACTTCTAACGGCAAAAAATGATCTATAACATTTCAAACGAAGAAATTCGACACTTCAATAATAATGCGCCTGCGGAATTTCCGAAGTATACCTCACAATTAATCAACTTAGCCAACCAAAATGCGCAAGGCACGCGTCCGAATATGGTCGGGCAAATGTCAGATTTATTTCCCGAATATTGTAACTATACTTTTGAGATTTCAATTGATAACTGGAGTGCATGGTATCAGGCAAAGTATCCCAATGCGCTTGATGCGGCAACCGACAAAATTTATTCGCAGATCGAAAATTTAAAATCGGCAATTAACCTGATTGACCGCAACATGGTACGTGAATGGGTTGAAGATTTGGTCATTTCCAAAACCTATAACGGCATTTACATTCAAAAAGCAATCTTAGCTTATTTAGCACGGCATAACAACTGCAACTATCGCATGTCAGGACCTGATGAGGAGTCTATGGGAATTGACGGATATGTTGGCGATACCGCATATTCCATAAAGCCGGATTCTTATAAAACCAAATCCGGGCTATCGGAACAAATCAGCGTAAAAATGATCTATTATACCAAAACGAAAACCGGGTTGACTATAGATGTAGAATAAAATCCGAACCTCGCGAAACATATGCCTCATCAAAGTGGACTTGACAAAAGAAATTTACCTTTACAACTGTAATCGTAGCTGATGTCTACATCTACAAACCCTGTTCTAATCAGATGATTATTGATAAAGGTCTTGTTATCAAGATAAAGATAGCAGAGAAGATCATTGTCCTGACTGTATTTTTGCTTGTCATATTTTAAAAAGACTTTGCGCCTTGCTGTCTTTTGCTCTAAAAACTGAACCGCCGCCAAAGACATATCTGGGTTTTCTTTTACGCCAATTAGCTTGACGGTCAAACCATTGTTCAGCAAAAGTGTTTCAGGAGAAATAATTCGTTTAACCGTAAACATTTCTTGCCGTTCTGAAGATTCAGAGGTAATTTTAGATCCGAACTGAAGTTTCTTGATGTCTATTTTGCTGTCCATATTATGCGGATCCTTGAAGATATACGGCAATGATGAAAAATCATTTTCGTATATTCGAGAATGGTCATCGTCATACGATATATTCGCATCGTTGACAAGAAAATCCACCTTATCTTGGATAATTGGCAGAAACTTTCGGTTAATTTCATAGCCGATCGAATTGCGACCGAGATTCATCGCCGCAAGCGACGTAGTACCACTGCCTAAAAAAGGATCAAACACCGTCTCGCCGACAAAAGAAAACATCTTTATAAGACGTTTTGGCAACTCTTCGGGAAACATTGCAAGATGTTCAAGCTGTTTAACCCCATTGAAATTCCAGTGTGAGGCGAAGTATTGATTCCACTCTTCTCGGGTAAGTTCAGATTGAGATTTTTGCTCTATAGTTGGTTTGGGGGCATACCCTGATTTTTTGAATATTAAAATAAACTCATAATCTATTTTCAATATCCCATTGCGAGGATAAGGAAAACTTCCCATAACCGCTCCACCGCCGGTGGTGTTCATAGTGGTGGATTTTTGCCATATAATCGCCCCCATATAATCCATGCCCAAAGTTTCGCAAAATCGAATGATTTCCGTGCGAATCGGAATGACTTTATATCTGCCGTAGTATACGGAGCGAGCAAATTGATCACCAATATTAACACATAATCTGCAACCGTCAGCTAAAACACGATAACACTCCTGCCATACCAAATTGAGATTATTAATGTAGTTTTCGTAATTCTCATTGAAACCAATTTGGGTTTCGGCGCCGTAATCTTTTAGTTGCCAGTATGGCGGTGAGGTAATGATTAATTGAACTGATTTATCTTTTAGCAGACCAAGTTTACGGCTATCGCCCGCAATTATTTTATGATGAGTCATCGCTGTTCCTCGAATTTTGATTCCTTCCCGAACTCCATAATGTCCGCAAAGTCAGAGTTCAAGCCATCCCAAATATGAACAAAATATCGGCGTTCACATTTTCGCCGTTTTGGAGAGCTTGGTTAAAAACGACGGGATTACGAGCTTATCAATCGGCAATCTGCCCACCATTCTTATCTTTCCTTCACTATACCATAAAGCGGCCCAAAAAGCAAGAATAATCCTTAAATTTTCAATTTTTTTTCAGGCTTTATTCTCAAAAAAAGAGGGGGGCGGATTTTTTATCCGCCCCCCTTGGCAGGTTAGCGATAGAGCGGTCCGAAAGTCGCACAGGCGCGATAGTCGGCTCCTTCCAGATCCATGCCGAACGCGTTCCAAGTCGCCGGGCGGAAAATCTTTTCCGCCGGAACATTGTGCATGCAAACCGGAATTCGCAACATCGATGCCAGCGTAATGAAATCCGCTCCGATATGCCCGTAATTAAACGCTCCGTGGTTCGCTCCCCAGTTCGCCATGACGCTGTAAACGTCTTTGAACGCCCCTTCCCCGGTGAGATTAGGCACAAAATATGTGGTCGGCCAACCTGGATCGGTGCGGTCGTCGATAAGCTTATGAATCTCTTCGGGCAATTCATAGGTGTAACCCTCGGCGATCTGAAGCACCGGACCTAAGCCTTTAACCCGATTCAACCGGGTGAGCGTAATGGGCATACCTCCCTTGGAGAGAAATCTGCTGGAGAACCCGCCGCCCCGGAAGTAGCCGAGGTTGCCGGGTGCCCATTCGGTCGCGGCAAGACAGGCTTTCGCCTCCGATTCGCTGATCTCCCAAAACGGTTTCATCGCCGGCTTGCCGTCAATGGATTCACACCCGGCGGCATCCATAGTGGTCGCGCCGGAGTTGATCAAATGGATAAATCCCGGAACTTCAAGGTCGTACCCGGTCGCCTTCTTGACTGCCGCCTTGCTCCAGTAGGTACGAACATCGCTGAATCCCGAAGCACTGTTTGAAAGCAGATGCCCGAACAACATCGCCGCGCCGTTCATCGCATCGTTTTCGGTGGCGAGGACAAAGGCTTCGCGAATGCCGTTCCAGTCGAACGACGAATTTAGAATCGTCTCCATAAAATCGCCGTTGGGCATATGGTCGGTCCACTGCCGCTGCCCCTGAAATCCACCGGCGATCGCGTTGTGACCCTCCGCCTCTTCGCGGAAACCTTTTTCGGCGAGTTTGGGGTTGCCGATCATAAGGTCGCGGGCGATCATGGTCATCTTTACGACATATTCCCACACCTGATCTTGCTCGGCTTGGGTTTTGCCGTTCGCGCCGTTGTAGACATCTTTGTACTGTTTGCAGTTGGCTTTTGTCCAGGCAAGTGCCTTTTTGAATTCATCTTCGTCGTAAATTTTTTCGTTCACCCGGCGGATTATTTCGCACATATCGACCGATTCGCACCGCATATTGAGGTATTCCTCAAAGAAATCCGGGTCAACGATCGAACCGGCGATACCCATGGCCATACTGCCGATCGAGAGGTAAGACTTGCCGCGCATCATACCGACCGCCACTGCGGAACGGGCAAAGCCGAGAATCTTTTCGCGAACATCGTCCGGGATGGTCGTGTCATCGGCCTCTTGCACATCGCGTCCGTAAATGCCGAACGCCGGAACTCCCTTTTGCGAATGCGCCGCCAAGACCGCCGCCAGATAAACCGCGCCGGGCCGCTCGGTGCCGTTAAACCCCCAAACCGCTTTTTGGGTCAGAGGATCCATATCCATCGTCTCAGAACCATAACACCAGCAAGGAGTTACCGTAAGCGTGGCAGTGACTCCCGCTTTGGCGAATTTAGCGGCACAGGCGGCGGCTTCATTCACTCCTCCGATGGTGGTATCGGCGATGACGCACTCAACCGGCTTGCCGTTTGGATATTTCAGCGTTCCGATCAATTCGGCGGCGGCTTTCGCCATATTCATCGTTTGAGTTTCGAGCGACTCACGGACGCCTTTGCGCCGACCGTCAATAGTCGGGCGAATTCCAATTTTCGGAGTTACGTTGATCATTTTAGTTCTGTCCTCAAGTTAAAAAAAGAGACACCGTAGATACATTAGGGCAAGAAATGAAAAAGTCAACCCCGCGTATATCAAAAAAAGTCTCATTTTCTAAAAATATGATATTGACTTTTGAAATTGATGTTGTATTTTTTACTAAAGCACTTTAGCAAACATGAATAATCTTAACGGAGCAAGGCAAAAATGGCTATTGGCGAACAAGAACTTAAAGCAAGTTTGAAGGCTACTGCCGACTGGTATTGCAACTCGGGGATAATGCGTCCGATCGACGGCAGCTGGGGCATCGGTGAACGGGTCTTATTGACCAAAGACAACAGCGCGGTAGAAAAGGTCTACATATCGTTCCCGTCTTGGACCGAGCATGACTCTTACAGTATTATCGAGCAGCGGCGTGCGGATTGCAATTTAGAAGCGGCGTTTATGTTCCTTTTGATGAGCGAATATTTGAACGAAGAAAAATACCGCACGATCGCATACAATCTGCTCGATTACCTTTATCGGCGCAGCGGAATGCTGATTCGCTCCGGCGACAATGCCGGGGGCTGGGGCTGGAGCAATCTTTGCGCAATGGCAAAAAAATTCTGGTTCGATGACAACGCTTGGATGTGTACTTTGCAATTGATGATTGCCGCAATTTCACCTCAATGGGACAAGGAATTCGGCATGACCGACTGGGCGTTGAAATTAGCCGGAATGATTGAGAAAGGTTTTATCGCGCAATTTGGTAAGGAACCCAATCCGGAATTTATCTGGGAGGGCAACTTGAATTTGCCGCACTGGGGTTCATTGGCGATAATGGCACTTGCCCGCACCGGTCAAGATAAATACCGACCGACCACCGAGTTATATCATAAATTCCTGTTGAGCAAAAAAGACGAACTCACCACCAGTGAATATGGTTATGCGTTGCTCGGAGCATGTATGACCAATCGGTATTTTCACGATGCAATAAGCTTGCAAGTCGCCGAAGCGTTTGCTCAAAAGATTTTAGAAAAGAGCGACCCCGAAACCGGCAATATCGCCTCTGAACATTATGAAGCACCGTCCGGAGCGAACTTGGCGGACACTATTTACACTTTAAACTGGGCGGTGCTTGGCTTGCAGTGCGTCAGCCGCTTGACCGGCAAGTCCGAATATGTCGCCGCCTACGAAAAGTTGCTCGGATTACTGCTCAAAATTCAAGACAAAACCCCGGAGGCGCATCTGTTCGGCTGCTGGCGCGGCATGTACGATATGGAAACAGGCAACTGGGGCGGCGGCGATCGTTACGAGGGTGGAGCAAACAGTATTTACTCCGGCTGGACGAACGCTCCGATTCCGTGGGCGATGTTAAACGCACTGAAAAATAAATCTTTACTGGACTATTGATCATGGACTTCTCAGCTTATCTTCAACGTTATCAGTCCGAACTGACCGACAATGTCATCCCTTTTTGGGAAAATCACTGCATAGACCACAAATACGGCGGATATTTTACCATGCTCGACCGTGATGGCTCGGTTTATGACACCGAGAAGTATATGTGGATGCAATGGCGCATTGTCTATATGTTTGCGACCTTATCGATGACCGAATATCGCAAGGATAATTTTATCGATATTGCCAAGCAAGGGTTTGATTTCTTGACCCGATTCGGAAAGTCGGAAGACGGAACTTACTACTTTGCCCTCAATCAACGCGGGGAGCCCAGTGTCGCGCCGTACAATATTTTTTCGGACTGCTTTGCCGCAATGGGTGCCGCCGCGCTTTACCGTGCCGACGGCGGCGAAATTTATCGCCGCGAGGCGGAAAGTGCCATGAATAATTACATCAGGCGCATGGATAACCCCAAGGGACGTTGGGAAAAGAACCTGCCCGGCCGCAAAAAACGTCTATCTTTGGGACACTACATAATTTTGGCGAATCTCGGCAATGTCATGAAAGAAAACCTCAACACCGACCAATTTGATGAAGACACCGACCGGGCGATCAAAACGGTGATGAAGAAATTTTATAATCCCGACTTGAATATTCTGTTTGAAAATGTCAACGTCGATGGTTCGTTTGACCTCGAATCCTGCGATGGACGCATGATCAATCCCGGGCATGGATTGGAGTCGATGTGGTTTGTTCTACAGTATGCCGAGAAACATAACGACCGTGAATTGATCGACCAAGCAGCCAATATTATCAAAAAACTGCTTGAGTTTGGAATTGACAAAACTTACGGCGGTATTTATTA
Source organism: Victivallales bacterium (assembly GCA_031261965.1). GTDB lineage: Bacteria > Verrucomicrobiota > Lentisphaeria > Victivallales > Victivallaceae > Victivallis. Next base: position 16,880 of record JAISIP010000010.1, read on the forward strand.
CTTTATGGATGCGTTGCAGAAACCGCACCTTGAGTTGCAATGGGATATGAAGCTTTGGTGGCCGCACAACGAAGCACTGATCGCGACTTTGTATGCCTATCGGTTGACCGGGGATGAATATTTCCTGCAAAAATTTATTGAAATTGACCAATACAGCTTCGCACATTTTAAAGACCCCGATTACCCAGAGTGGTTTGCCTATCTCAATCGCCGCGGGGAAGCGACACATATGCTCAAAGGGGGTAAGTGGAAAACATTTTTCCATTTGCCGCGTGCCCTTTTTGTGTGTGCCGAGCAGATGAAACAGCTGTTATGAGCAAAAATAATTTAACCTTAAAAGACATTGCCGAAGAGGCGGGAGTCTCACTGACGGCGGCTTCACTGTATATCAACGGTAAAGCGCGGCAGTATAATCTATCGGAATCGACTTGTGATCGGATCAAAAAAGTGATCAAATCACATAATTTTGTGCCGAATATACACGCCCGGGCAATAGCCTCGAAAAAAACATTTTTAGTCGGGGTGGTGCTTTCACAGGAGCTTGAAGCATCATTCTGGCTGAATATCATCAGTTCGCTTGAGGAAGAATTGTCCGGTGCTAATTATCATTTGCTTTTGTCGGTATCTCATGGTCGTAAAGAATCCGAACGCGATTCGATTGATTTTATGCGAAGCAAGGGGATTGACGGATTGATCATCAGCCCGATTGAAACCGGCGGACTGGAGGATTTGAGCCGTGAATTGCCCATAGTGACGTTGAATCTCGGGATTGAGAATGTTCCCGGGGTATGGAATGACAATTTTCATGGAGGTCGCCTCGCGACGGATTATCTGCTGGACAACGGTCATAGGCGAATTGCAGCAATCGGCAGCGTGGGAATCCAACGCGCTATTGCTTATTGCGATCGATTAAATCAATCACAAATAACACCGCATATTTTCCCGTCGGTAAAAGATTTTATGCTCCAGGCCGATCAATTCACTGCGGTGTTTTGTTTTAACGACTATCTGATGCTGGAACTCTATCAGGCAACGGCTGCCGCCGGGATCGACATTCCCAACGATCTATCGGTGATCGGCTATGACAATATGGATTTTGTCAAATTCTTAAGTCCTCGTCCGAGTACGATTGCACAGTACAAGAATGAACTCGGTTCGGCGGCGGGACAATTGATTTTGCAACTGATTGACGGCAAACGCGATGTCAATCGTCAAATTGTCTTTACTCCAAAGCTGATTTCGGGGAAAAGCGTCAAAAAAATGACCTAATTGCAAAACTATTTTGCCACTTCTCATATATAGCTATTGTCCCAAATTTTGTGGGACGGCTTGCTTGACAAAAAGCGCGTCTGGCCTTTAGGGTACCTATAAAAACTGGAAATTTGGCTGAAAATTGCAACTCATATTCGTATGCGCACTGCTTGCGCGTATCTAATTAACTCTATGTTAGCCAGATACTTGCAAAATCACACCTCCAAATTACGAATCTGATAATTTTCACCGTAACCCAGTTTTTAGAGATACCCTTTATTTTGTAATATGTGCCAAACAAAACAAGGTCTCCGTCAGAATCACGTCAGCGAATTCGAGGTCTCCCACTGCCTGATTTGCTGCATAATATCTCGGTTTACAGATGGCGAAGCATGAGAAAGAACCTCCTCG
>JAISIP010000047.1 GCA_031261965.1 Victivallales bacterium
CGAAGACGGCGTTGAAGTCGGTCCGTTTTGTTACGTCGGAGCAAATGTGAAAATCGGCGCGGGAACGCGTCTGATCGGTCACTGCAACATCGACGGTTACACCACTTTGGGCAAGACGAACACGGTTCACCCCTTTGCCTCTCTCGGACAACCGGCGCAGGATCACGCGGTCGTGCCGGGCGAAGCGACTTATCTCAATATTGGGAACGACAATATTTTTCGCGAAGGATGCACTATCCATACCGGCACTAAACCCGGCACCGAAACCCGGATCGGCAACCACAATATGTTTATGAACGCTACCCACGTGGCGCATAATTGCATTGTCGGAAACAATGTTATTTACGTCGGTTACGCCGGAACCGCCGGGTATTGCGAGATCTTTGACAATGTCCTTATCTCCGGGCTGGTCGGAATTCACCAGTTTTGCCGGGTTGGACGTTTTGCAATCATTTCGGGCGGATCGGTGTTTTCCAAGGATATTCCGCCGTTTATGATGGCGGAGGGACGCAACGGCGGAGTTAAAATGATCAACAAAATCGGGTTGCAACGCGCCGGTTTTTCGACCGAGACGATTTCGATGATCAAACAGATTTTCCGCATTTATTATCGCAGCGGGTTGATTCCCTCAAACGCACTTGAGAAGATCAAGACGGAATTGCCGCCTATCCCTGAGGTTTTGGAGTTTATCCATTTTTGTGAACATAGCAAGAAAGGCGTTATCTCGGCTCAAGTCGAGGGACATCGCAGCTAAATATCGAGGAGCTAAAAATATGTTGCTGTCATTGAAGAAAAATCCGAAATTTACGCCTCGCCGCGGCGCGGTGGTGCTTTGCATTCTCGACGGCGTCGGCTTTGGCAAGTACGCCGACGGGGATGCGGTCAAGCTTGCCCGAACTCCGGTGCTTGACGAGTTAATGACGAATAACCCCAGTACGAGACTCAAGGCGCATGGCACGGCGGTGGGAATGCCTTCCGACGAAGATATGGGCAACAGCGAAGTCGGTCATAATGCGATCGGCTGCGGTCGAGTCTTTTCTCAAGGGGCGAAATTGGTCGAAGAGGCGGTCAAATCAAAGAAACTATTTGCCGGTGAAACCTGGAAAAAGCTTATTGACAATGTGAAATCACACAATTCGACCTTGCATTTTATGGGGCTTTTTTCGGACGGCAACGTCCACAGCAACATCAACCACCTCAAAGCAATGATCGAAGAGGCGAAAATTTCCGGGGTTAAACATGTCAGGATTCACGCACTTCTCGACGGTCGCGATGTGCCGGAAACCTCAGCATTGGATTATATCGACCCGTTTGAGACGTTCCTCACCGGGCTGAACAAAGACGGATTCGATGGCAGAATCGCCTCCGGCGGCGGACGCATGGTCATTACCATGGATCGTTACGGCGCAAATTGGGACATGGTTCGGCGGGGTTGGGAGATTCATGTGCACGGCAAAGGAGAAATGTTCAAAAATGCGCATGACGCGGTGGAATCCCTGCGCAAAAAAAGCGGCGCAATTGATCAAGATTTACCGCCTTTTGTGATTTCCGACGACGGCAAAACTCCCATTGGCGCGATGATGGATCATGACTCGGTGATCTTTTTTAACTTCCGCGGCGATCGTGCGCTTGAAATCACCAAGGCGTTTGAAGCCGATACGCTTGCCGAATTCGATCGCGGAATTCGCCCCAAGGTGATGTATGCCGGAATGATGGAGTACGACGGCGATTTGCACGCGCCTAAGCTCTATTTGGTAACTCCGCCGGAGATTGATCGGACTATGGACGAATATCTTTGTGCAACAGGCGTACCCCAGTTGGCGGTTAGTGAAACGCAAAAATTCGGTCACGTGACCTATTTCTTTAATGGCAACCGCTCCGGCAAATTCAATGAGAAGCTGGACGATTACGAAGAGATCCGCTCCGACATTGTTCCATTTGAGCAACGCCCATGGATGAAGTGTGCCCAGATCACCGATCGGGTTATTGAGGCGATCTCCAGCGATAAGTTCGGCATGATTCGTCTGAATTTTCCGAATGGCGACATGGTGGGGCATACCGGGAATATGGAGGCGGTGATCGTGGCGATGGAGTCACTGGATCTTTGCCTGGCGCGAATCAAAGAAGCGGTCAAGCGAGCCGGCGGCGTACTGGTAATCAGTGCCGACCACGGCAATGCGGATGACATGCTTGAGCATGATAAAAACGGCAAAGTCAAGCTTGACAAGAACGGAGTTCCGGCACGCAAGACGAGCCACTCCCTCAACCCGGTTCCCTGTATTATTTACGACCCGGAGTCAAAAGAAGAATATAGTTCTGATCTTCGCAACGGGCTTGGAATCAGTTCGCTGGCAGCCACTTGCATTGAATTGCTCGGATACGAAGCTCCCGATGGGTATGACCCGAGTGTGCTGAACTTCAAGTAATAGGATACCCCTAAAAAACTAACCCCCTTGATTCGTATCAGATACGAGTCAAGGGGTTGTTTTTGCAATTGGTTCTAAGGATTCAGGATTTCGTTGACCCGGATCAACGCCGCGTCGATGTTTTCGCAGATGTTCTTTTCGCCCACCTCATGGCTGATTCCGTATTTGTGGAATTGCCTGAAAGGTTGGGGTGCGACGCCGGATAGCACCAGCGGGATATTCTCCTTTTTGCACCGCAAGGCAAAGTCGGAAATTACGTGCAAGCCGGTGGCGTCGATAGTCGGAACATGGCGGAGGCGTAACACGATGAGTTTGGGGCGACCGCGACTGAAAACGCCAAGTGCCATCTCCTGAAATCGATTTACCGCGCCAAAGAAGAATGGTCCTTGGACTTCAAACACGGCGACTCCTGCGGCGATATGCTTTTTGCGGGTGGCATCCGGGTCTGGAATGTCGCTGTTTTCGTCATATTCAAGTTCACTGCGAATGATTTTTACGTTGGCGGAAAGTGCCATGCGTCGGATAAACAGCAGTGCCGAGAGCAATACCCCGACTTCAACCGCCGCGATTAGATCGACTAAGACCGTCACAATAAAAGTGATAAGCATTACAATCCAGTCGCTTTTTGGACCTTTGAACATTCTCATAAAAACGTGGTATTCGCTCATGTTAATGCAGACCACGATCATAATTCCGGATAACGCGGCAAGTGGAATCAGCGTCGCTTGAGTGCCAAAAAGAAGCAGAATTACCGTGAGGGTCACGGCGTGGATTATTCCCGCTATCGGTGTACGCGCCCCGCTACGGATATTCGTGGCGGTTCTGGCGATTGCGCCGGTGGCGGGGATTCCGCCGAAGAGAACCGAACCGATATTGCCGATGCCCTGGGCGATTAGTTCCGCATCGGGGCGATGCCGATCGCCGGTCATGCCGTCCGCCACGGCCGCACTCAAGAGCGACTCAATTGCACCGAGCAAAGCTATGGTCATTGCCGGGGCAAAAAGCCGGGGCAACTCAGCCCAGTTGAAACTCGGCATAGCGAAAGGGGGGAAATTGCCAGAGAGTTCGCCAAAGCGCATACCGATCGTCTCCACTTCAAGATGAAAAACCGTGGCGACGGCGGTGGCGACGAGCATTCCGATAAGCATGGCGGGCAAGCGGGGAAAAATTTTGCGACAAATTAGAATGAAAATTGTCGTACCTATGCAGAGTGCGAGTGCCTGAGGATTGGTTTGCCCAAGTTGCGAACCGCAAACGCGCAATTTTTCGATAAATTCGGCGGGCAAATCGATTTTCAAGCCGAGAATATCTTTTAGCTGGGTTGATAAGATCACAATTGCAATACCCGAAGTGAAGCCGGTTACCACCGGGAACGGGACAAATTTAATCAAAGCCCCCATGCGAAAAAGTCCGAGCAAAATCAAAAACAACCCGGCCAACAGCGTACTGATCGCCAATCCGCTAAAACTGTACTGGGCGATAATTGAGGCGATAATAACGATAAACGCCCCGGTAGGTCCGCCGATTTGGACGCGGCACCCCCCGAAAAGCGAAATTAAAAAACCCGCGATAATCGCTGTGTAAAGTCCGCGTTCCGGTGAAAGACC
>JAISIP010000052.1 GCA_031261965.1 Victivallales bacterium
TGGTGTTGCGCGACATCGCCAATGAAGAGCTTGAGCATGTCGGCGAACTCATGCGCGTACTCAAAGAGATCAGTCCAACCGACTTCGATTTCTACAAAGAAGGCGGTGAAGAGGTCGAAGAGATGATCAAAAAGCTCAAAGGCAACCCCAAAAAGAAAAAATCCAAGAAGTAGTTGCCATACAGTAAAGGGTATCTCTAAAAAAAGCCGAAGTTGAAAACTTCGGCTTTTTTATTTATCCCAATTCAGGAAGTGTGGCGGCGATCACCGCCTGCCCGTGGCGTTTGAACGCCTCATCGGGAATATGAAACCCGATGTTAAGTTCCGGGAACTCCTGGGCTAAAACCGCCTTGGCAACTTCAATAATAATCGAACCGCCGTTGCCGCTCGAAACCCGCCCGAGCAACAACAGATTTTCAACCGGGTAAAACATCGCGTAGTGTCCGATCGCATAGCCGAGATAAGCTCCAATGGTGCGATAGATCTTCTCGGCGCGTTCGTCATTGCGTTCCATCGCCTTTTGAACCAGCTTGAGTTGTTCCGCAAACGGAGTTTTATCCGGGAAATCGAATCCCGCTTTGACAGATAGTCGCGCAACTGCCTGCTGCGACAGATAAAGGGCCCCTACCCCCGCATCACCCGACCATTCATCGGTTGGCGCGTCACTTTCACGATAATCCACCGGGGCAAACGCCAGCTCGTTGAGGTGATCGGTCAGAGTCCCCGCAGGAGTCACAAAGCCGACCGCCTCGCTCGTACCCATCGCCAGACCCAAAAGTGCGTTCTTGCCGAGACTCACCGCCCCGGCAAGCGCGGTAACTTCGCCGTCGTTGAGTACCACAAACGGGATTCCGGGGAACTGTTTGGCGATTTCCAGAAAAATCGGGCGGACATGCGTGGCAAACTGTTCTTCGGGAATTCCGCGAAACAGCGACGCGATGCGCGGCTGATTATCAACGTAAACTCCCGCCGCGCTGCCGCCGATCGCGTCAATGCGCGGCAAAGTTGCGGCGGCGCGTTTCAGAGAATCAACAATCCCGTCGATGTGGTAATTTATATCGTTCTGAAAATAGGGATCCCAGACCACCTCTTCGCTATGGACGGTTTTGCCGTCGATGACCGCCGCGCATTTGCGATCGGAGCCACCGAGGTCAAAGCCGATCCGGCAACCGTCAAAGTGTCCGCCCAGGGCAAGTGAAATCTCCTTTGATTCGGGTGCGTCGGCGTAATCGCAACCAACCACGGTAAAATCGTGATCGTAAATCTTCTTGCCGATTACGGCATAATCGAACTTGCGTTCCCCGGTGGAAGAATAGATTTTCGCCAACGGCAAAACGAGTTCCTCCGCCCCGGCAACCGTCAGCTTCCAACCTCCCCGCGCCCAAAGCAGAAATTTTACAATCCGCTCCACGTAACGCAAGGTCAAGGGGCGATTCGCCTCGGAATCCGACAATATTGCAGTTTCAAAACGCGAAACGCAACCGTTGGCACGCTCCACGCAAAGTGCGATTTTACGCGATTTCGGGTCGGCTTCGACCAGCTTGGCGTACTCCTTGTTCCACAACGCCGCCGGAACGAACTCCAAATCGAGTTCGGGAGGACACTTCATATTTACTTTTATTTCCATGGTATTTTGCCTTCTTTTAGCGATACGGTTTCCACTCCGGCTCGTTGGCAAACACCCAATTGTAATAATCTTTTTGGGTGAGATTCGCCGCCGCCGCCTCGTCAAGGACGACCACCGTACGCGGGTGCATTTGCAACGCGCTGCCGGTTACCATCGATGTGACCGGTCCTTCGATCGCCTTGGCGGCGATTTCGGCTTTTTTTGCCCCGGTTATCAGCATAACAATGCGTTCCGCCCCGAGAATCGTGCCGACACCCATGGTGAACGCCCGTTTGGGCATGGATTCCGGCGGAGTAAAGTAAACGCTGTTTTGCGCGTAAGTCGCCGGGGTCAACGCCTTGGAGCGGGTGCGTCCCGCCAAAGAGGAGATCGGCTCATTGAACCCGATATGCCCGTCGTTGCCGATACCGAGCAGTTGCAGGTCAATCCCGCCGGCGGCGGCGATCGCGCTTTCATAACGCAACCCCTCGGCGATCTCGTCTTCGGCAAGGCCGTTGGGCAAATTGGTGTTGCGCATATCGATATTGATTTTGCTAAAAAGATGCTTGTTCATATAGTAGCGGTATGAATTCGGGTCTTCGGGGTCAAGCCCGATGTATTCATCCAAATTAAAGGTATGAACCAGTGAAAAATCCACTTCTTTGGCTTGATTCATGGCGACAAGATCGGCATACACCGCCTCCATGGTCGCCCCGGTCGCCAGACCGAGTTTAAAAAACGGCTTTTGGTTGATTGCTTCGGCGATCAATTTTGCGGTAAGATTCACCGCCTCTTTTGTAGTCGGTCGAATAATAACTTCCATAAAAAAACCTCTTGTTTTAGAAGCGTTATTGTCTGCACTAAAACATACACTTTCTTTATGGATTTTGAATGGATTTTTGGCAAGAAAATATGGATTTTTCTACAAAAGTAAAACATTACCCCAGTTTGAGCCGGACATCCACGCTTCGGAACGGTTCGGCCACTCCAATACGGATTTCACCCCGCAAACGTATTGCGAATGAACTCCCTTGCTGTCAAAGAGGCGGATGAAAAGTCGGAACACGGCACCCGATTCGGGGTGAAACGGGTTCAAGCTCGACCATGGAATAGTAAGCTTATAATCCAACCCCTGTTCATCAGGCACAATAGCGATAAATTCTGACGGCAGAAGAACAGGTGCGTGTAACCCCGACATCGCGGGAGCAGAGGCAAGACAAAGTTCCGCGCCGCTATCGGTCAACCCCGCCAAAAAATTGTAAAAGCTGAATTTGCCCGAGGCGCGGTCGGAAAACGAGATGCCAAACTGAAGCGCATCGCCGAAAAACAGCCACTCACCGTGATGACGCTGGTCGTGAACCGGGTCGGTGATTCGGGCGTGAATTTGAAGACCTTCCGGTGATTGGGCAAGGTGCAAAACTCCGGAGCAATCCTCCCTCCCTTCCCAGCGTCCGTCAAAGAGCTGATCGGCACGGTCGAGCCGAATTTCCGCCGACGAGCCGTGGCGCGGGACCGCGACAAAAGCGAAATCCTCCTCCGCTTCAACGATTTCCCCGTTGCAATAAAATTTTACGCGATAATTTTGGGCATACGCCGGGTCGGAAAATTTCACCGGGAATTTCGCTAAAAACACGCCATCGGGTGTTATCCGGCACGGAACTTTTTTTTCTGCAAATTCAATTACTCCGTCAACAGTTTTGGCGGTATTGTTTTTTACCGTGACAAGCAAAGTCGGAGTTTCGCCGACAAATTCTCCGCTGAGCAAAAGTTCAAAACGCGGCAGGATTTTTATCGCCGAACATAGCGCAATACCCTCGCGGTTTTCCACGCAAACGGCACTTCGCTCACGGGGTGGATTTTTCGGCAAACGCAGTTGAAATTTGCCGTCAATAACCGCCCCGTTTTGACCGCAAAAATACCATTTTACCGCCTCGGGAGAAGTCTTAAACAATGTCTCACCACCCGCCAGCAACCGATCGCATTGCAAGGTAAGTTTTCTTCGCGATTCCAACTCAAGTTGGGCAATTTGGCTATATCGGTTATTTTCCAATTTCGCTACTAATTTTTTTTGCCCGTACAGCTTGCCGCCGGCTTCGACTAAGGAGCGACCGGTTTTCACCGCATCCGCCACCGCGTCCATTGTCGGATCTTCGGCTAAAATCAGGGTTTTTACGCCGCCGAGGGCATCGATGTCCCGAAACGCCGGATATTCGGCGTTGTAAACGATCGCGGGTCGCTTTGCCGTTCGCGACAAATGAGTATCGCACCCGGCGACAATCGGAAATCCGTAGTGCTCGAAAAATTCAAAATTCTCCCGACAATCTCCCTCGTACTCCCAACCGTTAAAGAGTTCAAAACCGTCTAAAAGCCCGGCTTTGAACATTTCTACCGCCTCCCCGGTGTCCAAAAAATTTGCGCGGGTGTTTTTGTGACAAAACGGGTGGGCATAAAGCAGTAGTCTGGAGTGTTCTTTCAGATAC
>JAISIP010000064.1 GCA_031261965.1 Victivallales bacterium
CACGACGAAGACCCGCTAAAGCTCTATAACACAGCAAGTTCTCCGATCTGGTACATCGACGATAAAGAGAAAGAGTGCATTTACGCCTGCGGATTTCTCGCCTTTGCGGCAGGCAAATATGACGAGGCAAAAGCTTATTGGGAAAAAATTCTTTCGCTATCTCCAGATATTGCCGCAATTGATCAACGTTTGCCCAATGTGCAAAGCCGGTTGCTTAAAGCTTGCCGGCTGCATGTAATGTCTTTGTGGCCGGAAAATAAAGCCGACATCAAAGATCAAAATATCAGATTACAGTTGCAGTATGCGGAATATTTAATGATGATAGAACGATTCCCAGAATGTCTTCAACGTTTGGAAAAACTTTGGAATGAAGTCTCTGAGACCAATGCCCGTGCGGCAATTGCGTTGGAGTTGGGCATCGCCTTGGAGAACGCAATGAAGGATAAAAAGTTATCGGCAAAATACTTTGAATGGATTCTTGCGCAAAAAAAATTGCGGAATGACTCCTTGTATGCCCGAGCGTTATTTCAATACGGGTATTCGCTTTTGGGAATCTCCGACGGTGCACCCAGAGCCGCACCTCTATTCGCGATTTTCATCAAACGATTTCCTGATGAGCGGGACTATATTCGCTCAATATACTATCTTGGATTCTCGTATTGTCAAATGAATCAATTTGCAAAAGCGGAACAACTCTACACCCGGCTCAAAGAGCAGAATTCCCCCTATGCCGATATTTTGCGTAACGATATTGTTGAATTAACAAATTTTTATCAGCAGGAGAAGAAAAATGAAAAGAAATAACCTTATTGCGTTGATAACTTTATGTTTTGTCGTTGTTGTCGCCACGACGGCTGAAGCTAACTGGTCAAAAACCGGGAGCAACAGTTACAGCTACTCACTTGACGGCAAACTCGCCGGAACGGTAAATGGCACAACAGTTACCTACGAATTATCGCTTTCGCCACCGGAGGGAAGTTTTAAGCAGCCAAGTAGTTTCACAAATTGCTCAAAAGTCATCGATTCGCCAGGACAAGTCAAGGCACGCAAAGTCTTCGATGTAATTCAAGCGTCCGATTCGGATTACTCCTTCAGCATGGGTGGAGAACTTCTGATTGCGGGAGATGGCGAAGGAACAGTTAGCTGGTCGGCAGGTGTTGAGCTTGAAAAGCCGTTTTTGGTGTATCCGAAGGAAGGCAATGTGAGTGTGGGTGAGCACCCAAGCATCACCATTTCTGCCACAGAAAACGCCGATTGGTCGCTTGGCAACAAAACCAATCAATCATCGGTCAGTATTTATGTCGAAGGCGATCCCCAGGCACCGACGACCGCAATCAAAGTACCCAGCGGACAAGATCAAACTATTTCAGCATCACCGACTGGTAAAACATCACCCTCTGATTCGGCAACGTTCACGATATGCAGAACCCAATCGTATGATGAAAAAACCTGGGCGGTATCGGCTCTAAACAGCTTTACGTTAAATGACGCCACACGAGGTGCAATCAATAATATCGCGAGTAGATTCGGTGTTAATCTTGCCATCAGCACGGTTGGTGCTTCTCTCAAAACAAAGACGCGCACGGTTTGTTGCGATGAGGGGACTCTGGTCAGAGAAGAGTCTCAAACCCAAAAATCGGCGGGCGTGGGCTTTCAAATCGCGCAAAAGATCGCATTGCCAGGTTTGGCAATACCGTCGGTGAACAAAAGTGGTTCTAAAAATGGTATTACGTATAATATTGATATCGCATTAGGGGTTTATTTAGTTCCCGGTGATATTATGTTCTCGGTGGAGCAAACCACCACGGAAAACGCTTGTGAAGAAACGAGTTGTGATATGTGGGGGCTTTCCGGAGAAGTTTCACCTGGAATTTGGGCAGGGGCACAATCCATCGTGGCAATTTCACTTTTGGGATATTCCGGGGCGTGTGAATTGGAGGCTAACGCATCTACTACAGTAAGGCTTTCGCTTTCTGGAACTTACAGCACAGGGGAGTGCGAAGAAACCGGACTGGGATTCCATGGCTCAGTTGGAAAAATAGAAGGATCGATTCAAGTTGTTTTGGACGGGCTGACTTTAATTACATATAAACAAACGTTCCTCGAAGGGTTCTCGTGGTAAATTGAAGGAGTAATTTTATGAATAAGGTAACATATATTAGTATTTATTTGTTTGTTATTGTTGTTGTTAACATAGTGTCGGCTTCTGAGATTAAACGTGAATTTTGTGATGTTTTATTCTCGATAGACGCACGAGCCAAGCAATCAATCAATATGAAATTAACGTTCTCCTCAAAAAACATGACCGATATTCCGCTGAATCAGGACGGAATAACCATTGCTTCTGACCGCTATGTGTGCTATAACAGAATGTTGTCTGCAATTCAAAATAATTCGTTTGAATTAATGAGGTCATTCATATATGAGAGTACTGAAGCTAAAATTAAGCAAGCCAGTGGTATAATACGCCTTTTGAACAACTATTGGAATAATGCATTCAACGGTGCAAACCCCAAACTGGTGAAAATTATTCAATTCAGCAATTATTCGGTATTCTTTATCCGTTCCAGCAAAAAGAATCCATTTGGCTTTTATGTCATGTATTTTTCTGTTAAAACGATCAACGATCAGGATTTTATAGCTGATTTCGGCAATGACATAAATCTACCGTTCTTATCGTTCATAGCAGATGCCATAGCACAAGACACCAAGTTCCCAAATGATTCCGCCAATGAATATCAATATTCATACCCGCTTGTTCAAGGCGATGATAAAGTGTTTCTTCATTTCAACGGGGAAAAAATGTCTGTTGATCTTAGGGAAAACGGGACTGACGATTCTCCCCTGATTGCGTTTGCCCGCAAAGCATATAAAAATATCAATGAGCGTTTTGATTCCTACGTTGATTTTTATTCGGCGTACAGCGCGGATCGGATTCGTAAAAGTACCAAAGGGTATCCAGGAGTCGAGAATCGTCTGAAAGATAGTTTTAAGGATTACTCTAAACTTATTTTTGTGATCGACGCCGACCCGCTATATGTTCTGTTCTATGAATATCCTGAGATTAAAGGGGTGTCAATGCCGAAATTCGTGGAAAAATCACAATCGGGCTATCATTTTGTCAATTTTTATATGATTAATGATGTTTCAGAAGTATTAAATAAAATTACCCATACTCTTGAGGATGAGTTAAGGAGGCAAGACATGAAGGAATCAGTTCCATGATACCCGGATGGGGGAATTTTCATAAATACTTGTTTTTGATAGGCAGCCTGTTTTGCATGATTCACGATTTGTCCGCTACTTCGGATCAATTACAAGGTAATTGGATAGCGACGCCGGATATTTTTCGACATAAGTTGGAACAAGGCAAGAAATACTTTTTTTCATTTGAGCTTCGCAATAACACAAGCAAGGCATTGACGATTGGAAGAATTTATCCAGGATGCGCCGCTTGTACAAAAATTCAACCATATACCCCCAAGGAACTGAAGCCAAGCGGGAGCGTGATTGTTTCATTCTCTTTTAGAAAGCGTATATCAGGAAATTTTGCATACTCGATATGGATTACGGAAAAAGATTCGCTTCTGCCCCCCAAAGAAATAAAACTTTTTATGACAATTGCCAATGATTACGAAATTTCCTCGCAACAAATTTCAGATGTTGGCAATTCTAACGGCAAGTTCAGATTTTTTGAAATTTATGTCAAAGGAAAAAAGAAATTCGATCCAGCTTCCTTGGCAAAAACCGTTAAGATTATTTCAAGGAACTATAAGCTGTCAAGCTATGAATTGATTCCGTCACGCGAGGGATATTTTGAAGCGAAGATTATAATTTTTTGTGATTTAACGGAGTTCCGCAAAAGCTCATATTCATCTCGTGTCGTTATCTGCTTTGATGATTTACTCGAACTGGAGCATAAATTTTGAGCAATCTGAATTTTTCCATATCAAAACTGATAAAAGATATAATTCTGTTGGGCTACTTGTTTGGAGTAGCTTGTGTGGCAATGGGCGAACAACCTAATTGTCCTGCAACAGTTGATTTTTATTTTCAATTAGGTTGCGATGATTGTGCATATGTAAAAAAAGAGATCATCCCTGTTTTGCATGACGACGGCTTTGTCATAAATGAATATGATACGCACGATAAAAAGAATTTTCTTCGTTTACTATCGCACCTCAATCAGTTCGCCAACGAGAGTAATGAATCGGTCTACTTAGTAATAGGCGATTCATTACTACTTGCCGGACGTGAACAGATTACGAATTGGATTCAACAACGAAACAAAAGGCGAAGTGAAGATGCAATCCCCACTGAGGTTGCTCCGACGACCAAGGATAGCAACTCTCTGTTGCATGACAAGACCGAGCAATTAACTTATGTGTCCATTGCCGTAGCCGGATTGCTGGATGGAATAAATCCTTGCGTATTTTCGACTTTGGTTTTTCTTATAAGTTTACTGCTTATATCCCAAACCACCCCGAATAAATTATTATTAGCCGGGAGCAGTTACTGTCTGGCATGTTTTCTGACTTACTTTATCTTGGGAATCGGTTTATTTCAATTTCTCAAATTGTTTTGGGGATATTACTATTTGCAACTGTTTTTTGAGTGGGTTTTAATAGCCTTTTTGCTGATTTATGCACTGCTTTCTTTTCGAGATGCATTTCGTTTCAAAAGATCTGGAATGGCAAGTTCGGTAACGCTTCAATTGCCCGACAGAATAAAAACCATTATTCATGCGATTATGCGCAATGTGACAAGATCCCGCTACATTATTCCCTGCGCTTTTGTTGCGGGAGTACTGGTCACGTTATTGGAAAGCGTCTGTACCGGTCAAGTTTATGTTCCCATGCTTGTGTTGATGGCAAAAGAATCCAGAGGGGCGAGTCGCTGGATTTTTTATTTGCTCTTTTACAACTTTATGTTTATTCTACCGTTATTATTCTTGTTCATTGCGGTTTGGCGCGGCAGTACGATGCCAGCCTTGTTAAAATGGAGCAAAAAGAACGTCATCTTTGCAAAAATTGCATTAGGCTGCTTTTTTATTATCCTATCCGGACTGATAATCCTGACTCTGTGAAGGAAAATTTGGAGGTAGCCCAATAGCGATTGCCGCAATTTTATTCACGGAATTCAGACTTGCTTATAAATCGGTGCGGATGAGTTGGGAGTACGGCAAATCAGACGTAAGCTTCGCATATTGGTCGGCAAGCCGACGCCGCTTTAGTTCATCGAATGTTTCACCTTCGTGATGTCGCAAATACCCAAGCTCAAACAACAATTCGTCGGAGAACCCGTTGAACAACAATCGCAAATCACCCGTAAAACTCGGATTGATCACCCGCAAAAGCGGCGACAAACTCGTCGTGCAATTTCGGGTCACGCTATTGTAAAACTCCGGGTTCTTGGATAGCGTGTTGACTCGCAAAATAATGTAATCCAGCAATTTCAACGCCTGCTCCGGCGTGGCGTTGGTACGGTAAAGATATAGATCCTCGTGGCGGAAATCAGTACGCAACTTGAACAAATCCTCCTCGGTCGCAAGTACCATTAAAATCTCGTATTGACGGTAAAAGCCCTGCAAAAAACTTTGCTCTACACCTTGAGGAAGGCGCGTCTCCATTGAAAGTGCCAAAAACCGCCCGTCTTCAAACCCAAAAGAGAGCATGGTATGCGCAATCGCTCTGATCCCGTCCCAATGCGAGACCGCGATGTCCACCGAGCGAACCGTCCGGGGTGAAAATTCAAAATCGATATAACGAACATCGTAATCGTCCACCGAGCGATAGCGAAAATCCCGGACATTGTGTACTATAACCCGGTTGCCGATGTATTCGACTTGAGGTTCGCGTCCCCAAGGTGTCTGCCACACCGTGTCGGCAAACACCCGTTTGGGAGTCATCGCGGCGAAAAACAACAATACCAACAGCTCAATGACAATCGGAATTATTAAAAACCGTTTTTTCTTTAATGCAACAAGCCAAGACAATAAAAAAGCGATAGAAAAACTCGCCGTAGCCAATCCCGACCAGTGAAAAGTATAAAAAACCGCTCCCGCACTCCAAAGCCCAAGGGCGAGAATCAAAAAGAAGAGCGGAATCCAAAACCACATACGGTTAGGAAAAATTCGGCTAAAGTTTATTAGTTTTGGCATTACCCACCTTGTCAGGAAACTCCGGCAACTCCACTTTTAGTTCCGGAAATTGGCGCAGATGCTCAATTAGAATTCGCCGTAACTCCTGAATCGCCAACGGATTGACCTGCACGCTGTGACCGGATTTTACCACCAGCTCACTTGCCGCCCCGTCAAGATGACTCGAAAGATACGGCACCACCCCGTCGCTGCCGCCGGGAACCCCGTCTTCACGTCGATTCCCGATGATGGAATGGTAAACGACTCCCGGAGCAAATGGAATCGTGTTGAGAATATTCAACATTCGGTTGCCGGGGTCCAGATTGTCGATCCCGGTGGCGAACTTGGTGTCGTTGGGCATAAATACGCCCCGATCCATCAAAGACTTTATAACTCCTTCGCCCTGGGTAACTAACGCGATCGGCAGTTTGACAAAATAAGAGCCGAGTCGCGCAATCCAGCTTTGCGCCATCTCCGAGCCGCGATGCGGAACGGCGAGAAATACCAACCTTTTGACAAACGGCAACGGCTCAAAGTGCATCATTTTTTCGACGAAATTCTTTTGTTCCGGCTCAAGCGTGTTCAATATCTTCTGATAATCATGTCCGAACAACGGTTCGATCAGGCGGTCACCGGAACTCTTTACCGTCAGCTCCGAAACCAAGCCGCCCATGGAATGCCCCACTAAAACCATGCGCGAAAACATCGTTGTTGAGACCCCTGATTGCTTTAATTTTCCTTCTTCGTCGGTTAAGTCGTCGCGCAACATTTTTGCCGACAGCAACACCGGGTTGCCGCTGGAGTAGGTGAACCCCCAAAACTGATAGTGTTTTCGCAACACCGGGTCGCTCTGAAGCGTGTTGATCAGTTGCATCCAGGTTCTGATGTTAGACAACAATCCGTGGACGAGAACCACCGGAATCCGATCCTCACGAAACGGTTCAAACATGTAAAGTCCCTGCATTTGCCGGGTTTCCTCCGGCTGAAGCATGTAAGTAAGATAATCAAACGGCAAAGGGTTACGCACCATATAAGCCAACGGGGTCGAAAAATCCTGCTCAATCGGCAAAGTGAATTTGCCTAACGGCACCGAATCGTTATTTCTGGAGTCGAGAAACAAAAATTGCGCGTCAAGTTTGCCCTTTTCCAGCAGATTAAACTTGATCATCAGAGTCCCCGGCAAGGTTTGCTGTTGCGCAAAACGGTTTAAATTTTTGTTCTTCCCCTTGATCGCAGCATCGGTTAATTCACAAATCAAAGGTGCACCGATCCCGAAACTGCGACTGATGTGAGTGAGGTTCTCGGTGCGGAAATCCGCGCAGAGCAAGAAGTCGGCAAAATTTTCCGGCGACAGCGGCAATTCGTACTGGGGCGGCAAAAAGTTTACCCGCTGGTTGCCTGCCGCCGACAGGGTAAAAGATGATTTGAGGTGCAAACCGCGTTTATGTAAATAGCCGAAAATCTCCGACGTGGCAAGATTGTAGATTCGCATCATCAAAAGCCGCTCGGCGTTGTAGGGCAAAAGATCCGGGCGATCCAACGCCGCTAAGTAACCGTAACTGTAAAGTCCCGCCGAAAGAAAATAACGCACTGCCGTGTCGGGGTCGGAGCGACCAAATCGCAACCCGATGTTGAGCGAACAATCCGCCAACGCCGCCAAATACGATGGTTGCGGCTCGTTTCGGAACAAATTTTCGAGTTTGACAATCAACTCGTCCGGGTGTTTCTCAAAATCCTCCTCCAAAAAAAAATTGCCGAGCAAATTATGAGTGGATTGTGCAATTTTCTCCGGCGAAATCGATTCTCCGTAGTCAATTCGCCCTGCCGCTCCGACCTGAGTGACGGTTATTTCGCTGGAACAACCCAGTACCCCCAAGAGAGTAAATACGATAAGCGACAGTAACAATGACTTCATTCTCTTGCTCCGCCTTGCCTCGGTCGTGACCCCCAGGCGTGATAAATTTGTGGCACTAAGTATTTAATCACCGATGCGGCCGGCAAGGCGAGAATCATCCCGGCGATTCCGGCGAATATCGCACCTAAAAGTACCACGATAATCGTCTCAAGCGTGGTAAGCCCGAGCGAATCCCCGATCACCGCCGGGTAAAGAATAAATTGCTCAATCACCCCGTTATAAATCAAATAAGCCACGATAATTCCGGCAAGCTGTAGCCCGCTTATCGCCGAACCGCCGACCGCCAAAGTTACCAGAATCGTCAGCGAAGCCGACAAAATCGGTCCGATATAGGGCAGGAGAATGCCGCAGCCCGCCAAAGGACCGAGTATCGCAAAGTAGGGTACGCCCAAAAAGAAAAACACCGTGGTGTACACTGTCGCATCAAGTACCATAAGCGTCAGATACCCGCGTACCCAAACGCGCAATTTTTCGATGACTTCGCCGATAATCCGTTGAGCCTCGCCGATAGCTTCGCTGTTTGCGCCCGGCAGCCAGCTGCCGTTGAATACCGTTCTGACTATATATTCGCTCTGACGCTTGCGGCGCGAACCGTCCACCGGACCGCAAAATTCCGCGAGCTTGATGAGAAAAAGCAGAAAAAAGAAGATCGTAAGCAATAAATCGCTGATCACCACTCCAATTGTGCCGAGTACTCCGGCGGTGAACGAAAAAAGTCCGCCTGTTCGTGCCAAGAGATAGCTCGCCAATTCCCGTTGCGTCGACTTGTCGTGCAAAACTTGACCGACTTGATCCAGCCCCCATTTCACCAAGGGGAGATTTTGAAAGCGTTCACGCAAATGATCCAGATAAATCTGTCCTTCATCGATCAGTTTTCCTACTCCGTCCGACCAGATTTTTCCTTCGCCGGACTCTTCGTCCGGAGGCGACACCACCAGAGAGGTAGGGGCGTTAGTAGAGATATGAGTTTTTGTCCAGCCTTTGAGGTTTTGGACATAGTGATTGGTCAACGCGGAAATTCCGCTTAAGAGCAGAATCGCGCATAGTAGCATAACAAAGCAGGTTAACCCCACCGCCTGGGAGATGATTTTGCGTTCGGCGCGTTTGGCTTTTTGTTCTTTGGTTTCTAAATCGCTCTTGCTCCGGCGAATCGCGGCGGCTAAATTCTGCAACGGAGCAAAGATAAAATCGCCGAATCGGAAAAACCAGTAGGCGATTCCCTTGCGATGCCGAAGACGTCGCTCAAAATATTTTTCCAGCGGCAACATAATGTAGGCGGCAATCAACCCGAAAACCACCGAACGCAGCAGTGTCGCGGTTAAAATAAATACCGCAATGACGATCAGCGCGACCAAAACCCCCGCGCCGGAACGCAATATTTTAATCCGCCTTTGCTGGGTTTCAATAACCTCTTCGCGTATATGCTTCATCGCGACATCGGAGAACCCCAAGCCGGAGCCAAGTTCGCCGATTAGAGCCGAACTCTCGCTCAAGCAGTTGTTGCACACCGCAAGAATCAGCAATAATCGGATCAGCCGCTCGCGATCAGACTCCGGCTGGTCGGCAAAAAGCGTCGTAGCTTCATTTACCGTGATCGCCGGGGCACGACGCAACTCGGAAATCATACGCTCGATTCTTTGCGGGGAAAAATCATCAGCGAGCAGACGGCGAAGAGAGTCAATCTCCGAATCTGTTATCTCCCCGCGGCTTTCCATGACCGCTTTTATCAGCGAAAGCAGAGCCAATCGACGCGCCAACTCGGCATCGTCAATCTTTTCTTCTTCGTCTTCACTGCCGAAGAACGCGACCGCCCGGGCAAACGTTTTACGGAGCGACCGCTCGACTTTACCCCGAAAATTGACTCCATCGGAAATTCTGGAAAAATCCGCCATATTGTCCCCCGATTCCTCCACTGCTCCAGATTTGAAGCTTTGTCAGTGAATTCTCACATCGCGATGCCCCGAGACGATTTCACCGATCACCCCGACCGTGAACCCTTCGCCGCGAGCGATATTCAACGTTCTGTCCACTGATTTCTCCGGCACGAACCAGACCATGCCAATACCCATATTGAAGACTCGATACGCCTCAATCGGGTCAACATGACCCTTGTCGATCAGGACTTTGAATATCGGCGGAATCGGCAAAACATCGGTGCGGAACACCGCCGAAACATCATCCGGCAGAATTCGCGGAACGTTGTCGTAAAGCCCGCCGCCGGTGATATGCGCAACTCCGTGCAACGGCAAGTCGGCGTTTTGCGCGGCGCGAATCGCAGGATAATAGCAAATATGCGGCTTAAGCAACGCTTCTCCGACGGTTTCGCCCAACTCTTCGAGGTAGGTTTTTACCGTGTAATTGCATTGCGAAAACAGAATCTTTCGCGCCAAACTAAAGCCGTTGGTATGCAACCCGTTGGAACCGAATCCGATCGCCACGTGACCCGGACGGATCTTCTCGCCGGTGATCATTTTGGATTTTTCGACCACACCGGTAATTACCCCGACCAAATCGAAGTCGTTGCCGTACATGCCGGGCATTTCAGCGGTTTCACCGCCCAATATGGCGCAATTTGCCGCCTTACAGGCATCGGCAATGCCGGTGAGGACATGCTCGTACAGGGGGCTGCGCAACTTGCCAATGCCGATATAATCCAAAAAGTACAACGGCTCGGCACCTTGTACGGAAATATCGTTGATACAGTGGTTGACGATGTCGTGTCCGACCGTATCGTATTTCTCCATCATCATCGCGATCATCAATTTAGTGCCGACCCCGTCGATACTGGCAACCAAGACCGGCTCTTTGTATTTGGAGAGATCAAGTTGAAACAACCCGCCGAACCCGCCCACCGGGGCGAGCATTTCGGGTCGCCGGGTCTGGGCGAACTTCTTTTTAACCTGATCTAACAACGTCGTTGCCAGATCAATGTCAACTCCGGCAGCTTTGTATAAATCGCTCTTCACCTTTTCGCTCATATGAAATCCTTAATTGAGAACAAATTTTCAGAAAATCCACACGGAATGGAATATACACGTTAAATTCGCCTATTGCAAATATTGGCTACCTCTAAAAACTGGAAATTTGGCTAAAAAATGCAGCTCACAATTGTATGTGCGACCTTGCGCATAGCTGGTTAACTTTTTGTTGGCCAGCTACTTGCAAAATCGCACCTCCAAGTTGCGAATCTGCCAATTTTCAACTCAAAGTGAGTTTTCAGGGATACCCTATTTTATACCTCGACCGAACCGGCATTGACGCTTTTTAGTTCGGATTGATATTTTTTCAGAATCGGGCGAATCGCT
Organism: Victivallales bacterium; assembly: GCA_031261965.1. GTDB lineage: Bacteria > Verrucomicrobiota > Lentisphaeria > Victivallales > Victivallaceae > Victivallis. Next base: position 11,360 of record JAISIP010000064.1, read on the forward strand.
TCGGCGAGGAATTCCTCCACCTGCTGCGGTGCACGACCGACAAAAGTCGCCGGGTCGAGCAGCGAGTCGAATTCAGCGCGAATAAGCGCAAACGCCGGGTCACTCTTTAACCGTTCCAAAAGATCGTTGTCGGCACCCTCCTCTTTGACCCGGCGTGCCGCCGCCATGGAGTGAGTGCGGATAACCTCGTGCAATTCCTGCCGGTTGCCGCCCTTTTTGACTGCCGCCATAAGCAGATTTTCGGTCGCCATAAACGGCAGTTCGGCTTGAATGTGTTTTTTTATCACATTGGGCCAAAGCTGAATCCCGTCGGTGATATTGATCAGCAAAGAGAGGATCACATCGACGGTGAGGAATCCCTCGCCCAAAATGATGCGGCGATTGGCGGAATCGTCGAGAGTCCGCTCAAACCATTGAGTCGCTTCAGTCATGGCGGCGTTGCCGGGCAGATTCATCACATAACGGGCGAGCGAACAAACCCGCTCACTGCGCATCGGGTTGCGCTTGTACGCCATCGCCGACGAGCCGATCTGTTTTTTGCCGAACGGCTCTTCAATTTCTTTAAGGTTCGCCAAAAGTCGAATGTCGGTCGCCATTTTTGCCGCCGACTGGGCGATCCCGGAGAGAATCGTCATGACGAAATAATCGATTTTGCGGGTGTAGGTCTGCCCGGAGACCGCGATGACCCGGTCGAACCCCATAGCTTGTGCGACCTCTTTTTCGAGTTTGCGGCATTTGTCGTGATCGCCGTTAAAAAGTTCCAAAAAACTTGCCTGAGTGCCGGTAGTTCCTTTGACGCTGCGAAACGGCAACTCGGCGATTTCACGCTCCAAACGCTCAAAATCCAGCATGAAATCTTGTAAATACAAGCTGAAACGTTTGCCGACCGTGGTGAGTTGGGCGGGTTGGTAGTGGGTAAAACCGAGAGTTGGCAACGCCCGGTTTTGTTCGCAAAAATCCGCCATTTGCTCCATTAACTTCAAGAGTTTGCCACGCAAAAGCTTCATCCCGGCACGGATCTGGATTAGCTCGGTGTTATCGGTGACAAAACAGCTGGTTGCTCCGAGATGAATAATCGGCATGGCATCGGGACAAAGTTCGCCAAAGACGTGAATATGGCTCATTACGTCGTGCCGCAGTTCTTTTTCTTTTGCCGCAACCCGCTCAAAATCAATGTCGTTAAGGTGTTCCGACATCTGCTTGATTTGCAGGTCGGAGATTTCCAGCCCAAGTTTTTGCTCGCATTTCGCCAGCTCCAGCCAAAGTTTACGCCAGGTCGAATGTTTGAACTGCGGTGACCAGACAAAACTCATCTCTGCTCCGGCATATCGGTCGGTCAACGGACTGGAGTAAGTGTTGTAATTCACAAAAATCCCCCTTTGTATATAGGTTAACTCTATGTTATTTTAGTCTTATTTGCAAAATCGGAGTTGATTTCAAGAAAAATCGCGCTATTATAATTTAAGGCATAAACATCGTTTTGGCAAGCACCATATCAAGGAAAATACTCTATGAATGCAAAACGTTTCGGGTTGGTCCTCAAGGTAAACGATCTTGACAACTGCCGAATGTTCTATCGCGACCTTCTGGAATTGGGCGAGCCGTTGTTTGACAGCACGTTTGCCGTCATTTTCGCTCTGTCGAAAAATCTCACGCTGACACTGGAGAAGAGTGCCGCCCAATATCTGGAACACGCCTCGTGTGCCGCAAGTATTGCGATTGCCGTACCTGACCTCGAATCCTTTGTCCGAAAAATGGAAGACAGCGACTATCCGCTCAAAACCGACTCGGTTAGAATCGGCATTATCGAATATCGGCGCGGGATCGACCCCGAAGGCAATCCTTTTTTAGTCTACCAGGATTTGACGTAATCGCAAATATCGCGAAATGGCTTTCATGTGCGAAAGCGCATTTTAAAGATTCCTTCCGCACGTGTTTCCAAAGTATTTTATGGAGTCGAATGCCTGCAGATTCGAGAGGAAAATCGCCAAAAAAACCGTAAAACTGTTGAAATCGGTCTGTTCTTACCGTATCTTATAGGAGAGCTAATTGAAAAACTCAATAGAAGGTAGAAATAAACGATGTATCTCGGCAGAATTGTAGCAATAGGCATGACCAAAGACGGCAAACCCACCGCAATGTATCGGGTCTCTTCGCGTTCGTTCCCCAATCGGGAGGCGGTG
>JAISIP010000070.1 GCA_031261965.1 Victivallales bacterium
CTTGATTCGGCGGATATTTACCGGGCGAAAATTCACCAGTGACACAATTCAGGCAATTTATCAAACTAATCTCTCCGAGGCGTTGCATTACTTTTTCTCCGATGTAAGTTGCCCGTTTATCTTACTTCTTTTGCTCGCCTTCGGAGCGGGGATTTACCTGTTGAACCGGCGTGGCGAAAACCGCCCCGCCCCGGTTGTAATTATTATCGGCGGAGCTTTGGTGTTTCTCGCCACGTTATTCTCGTTTTACAGCGAACTTTTTGACCGGGAAGCACTAAACCGCACAAAAGTGCTGTTTACCGACAGTCTGGAATATTTCAGCATCATTGACGCATATGCCGCCGACAATGATTCCCGGCTTGCGGAAGTAAAAAAGCAGGTGCAACCCGACAGCGGGGATGACGGAATCTATGTTTTAATCATAGGAGAGTCACACAGTCGAAAACACTCCAGCGCGTATGGATACAGTCTGGACACCACCCCGTTTTTGCGCGATATTGCAACTGATTCGGATTGCATTCTTATGCGCAACGCTTACTCTTGTCATGTTCAGACCATGCCGGTGTTGACCATGCTTTTGACCTCTCGAAACCAATACGAAAAAGCGGCGAACCCGATCTACCCCAGTATTTTCGATGTCGCAAATTTTTGCGGCTACAACACCGAGTTTATCAGCAATCAATATCCGGGCGGAAGGTTCGACTCCCCGATTGCGGCACTCGCGTCGGCGGCAAAAAAACGGGTTTACCTCAATACCATGGAGGATTTTTTGCTCTGGAAAACACGTAAGGACGGGGATTTACTTAATTTTTTACCTGACGCGTTAAACGCCAAACGCAAACTTGTAGTCATTCAGCTTATGGGCAGTCACGGTCCGTATTTTCAACGCTATCCTGAGGATTTCGCAACTGAACTTGACTGGAAACCTTATGACAAAAGCGTGCTTTACACCGATTCTTTGCTCAAAGAATTAGTCACCACCTTTCGCAAAATTTCGCAAGTTCGCGCCGCAGTTTATGTCTCGGATCACTCAGAAATTCCCGGAGTCGGTCACGCCGCCGATCTTTTTGAACCGCAAATGGCGGAAATACCGATGTTTATTTATCTCTCAGAGGAACTGCGTCAAGCGCGGCCGGAATTAACGCAAAACCTGCAACGCCACGTTGAAGCCGTCTTTACCAACGATCTGGTTTTTGAGTTGATGCTCGATTTAATGAACATTCGCAATAATTTTAGTTCAAACACTTTGCGCATCTCGTCCAAACAATACTCGTTGACTCATGACCAAGCACTGACTTTATGGGGAAGTCACGCGATCTACTCAAGGGTATCTCTAAAATAAGGGTATCTTTTAAAACTCGTTTGCATTATTATAAATCAGGGATATATGTTATATCAATGTAATGCCCCCCGTCAAGGGGGGCATTACACTGCGTTAATGTGCCAATCCGGCTATGCTTTCAAAACGAATTCCGAAAAACTAAGAAAGGGCGAGTGGGATGAAATACAATAAAATTGCATTATTCTTACTTAATCTGTTAGTCTGCTGCGCCTGTTTAAGTGCAGAAAATATTGCCACGGTTGGACAGGTAAAATTTTTTGACCTTTCAAAAAAAGTTGCAGAGCATGTAAAAGAAAATAAAACATGCTCTCAAGCTTATTTAGATGAAAACGTAAAACCGTTATTACTTGAAAGTATTAACCATGGCGAAATTTGGGGTGATGCATATAACAGTGTAGAAACTCCTCCGTTTCACATGTTTTTAAGCTCTGAAATCTGGGATTGTAAAAATCCATTTTTCAACTATGCGCTGTCTGCTTTTCTGAATAGTGATCGTTTTCAGAAAGGTGATTTTGAGCTTCGACAAAGTACGTTTTTTTCAATTGATAGCAATGTTAAAAGCTAAGGAATATGTTGCTTTTCAGCCATTTATACTTAAAATGATTTTTAACTATTTTCATGATCCCCAATATTATAACGCAAAAAGCCAACCGTTTATCAGAAAGACTATTATTGAAAATGCTTGGAAAAGAACACCCAAAGCAGTCCTATTATTTACATTCTTTACAGAAAATGAGAATCGTTATCCAGGGGAGATTACTCTATTTTTGAAAGAACATGCAAAATCGTGCAATAGCTTTAATCGCAAAAATATATTACCCTACATTTCGCTTATAATGCTGGCAAAATTTCAAAATCAGGGTGCAATAGATAAGTTGCTTAAAATTCTAAAGAACATAAATAATTCGGATCAACGGATCAAAGATGCAACTTATATGTTCCCCTATTTGACTTTGGTACACGATACTAAGATTGTCGAGCAACTGACACAGTTTCTATCAGATGAAAAAATTGTCGATCAAGGCGAGGACATTCTCCATAGATACACGGGGATTTCTGCATTGGCAGCCAGTGCGCTTTATACTATGATTGAGGGGTTTCCAACATTCTCAAGATATGAATTCAATGACAACGAGCGAAAAAAGTGTCTTGATTGGATGAGGAAAAACCCAAACTACAAATTTAAAAAGTTCGACTATTGGAACGATGACCCGGTTATCAAAAGAATGCGCTATATGATTTTTGAGTATAACTAAAGGCATCTCTAAAAACTATCTTGAGGTAAAAATTAGCATATTCGCAATTGTGAGCTACAATTTTCAACCAAGTTTCCTGTTTTCAGAGATAGCCTCAAAGCAGCAACAGCAAGGCAAAGTATTGCAAGGTGCTGCCGCCCAACACAAATAAGTGCCAGACAGCGTGATAGTACGGTCGATCAATGCGGTAAAATATAGCTCCAATTGAATAAAGCACCCCGCCGGACAGTAAAAGTCCGAACGAATACATCCCCATGCCCTCAATCATCGCCTTGAACGCGACCACACAAAGCCAGCCCATAACCAGATAAAACCCCAGCGACCAGCGACCGTAACTGTATTTAGAGAAACATTTGAGGTAAATACCGCATAACCCCACTACCCACACCACCGCCAAAATCGTCATGCCCAAGTAGTTGTCCAAGGCAATAAGCATAATTGGCGTATAAGTCCCGGCAATCAAAAGATAGATCGCGGCATGGTCTAATTTTCGCCACGCCGCTTTGCGTTTTGGCGAATGCGTCCCATGGTAACAGCTTGAGGCAAGATACATAAGAAAGAGTGCCGCAAGATAGACCGAAAATGCGACAATGCGCTTCAAATCGAACTCCGGCACGCTAAGTGACACGATCACCATTCCGGCAACTGCCATTGCCGCGCCGGCGATGTGAATCCACATATTGACCCGTTCCTCACCGGGCGGCATACAACGGTTACGGGCGGACTCACTCATCGGAAGCATCTTCCGGCTCGTCACCCGATAAATCGCTGAAACTCGGCACCGGCTTCTCCGGGCTGGTATAGACCTTTAGCGCATCGCCGAAGGCCCGTGACTTCTCGTGTTGAGCCAACTCCTTGAGATAGCGGAAACTATTGTACTGACTGCGCGTTGCACCGTACTTGCTAACCTTTGGTCGCGTATATACCCCAGAACCGAGCAAATGTCTTCCCTTATCGGCATCACTTAGCTGGAATTGCAAAAATTTCAGACAAATTTCGCGAATCTTTTCATCTTCGATCGGGAAAAGCAATTCAACCCGACGGTCGAGATTGCGGTACATCCAGTCCGCACTCGCCAAATAGAATTCCGGGTCAACCCCGTTGCCGAAATAAAACAACCGGGTATGCTCCAAATAGCGATCCACAATACTGATGATTCGCACATTCTCCTGCCCGGGCTTGGGTTTGTAACAGCAAATACCGCGAACAATCAAATCGATCTCAACTCCGGCATCGGCGGCTTTGTGCAGTAAACGCACAATTTTTTCGTCCGAAAGACTGTTCATTTTTGCGATTATCTTCCCCGGATGTTCCGGGGTGGAGTTGGCGATTTCACGCTCGATCAAAGCGGAAATTTTGTGGCGCATATCAAACGGCGAAGCGGCGATCTTGCGCCACGCCGTCGGTGGCGACGAATATCCGGTAAGCACATTAAACAGATTTGCCACATCGAAACACAGATCGGGATCGCTGCTCATAATCCCCATATCAGTGTAAATTGCGGCGGTCTTGTCGTTGTAGTTGCCGGTAGCAAGGTGAACATAACGGCGGATTCCGTCTGACTCTTTGCGTACCACCAGCAACGCTTTGCAGTGAACCTTCAGCCCGGCGACGCCGTAGACGACGTGCGCGCCGGATTCTTCGAGCAATCGCGCCCACGCGATATTGTTTCCCTCGTCAAACCGCGCTTTGAGCTCCACTACCACTGTGACTTGTTTGCCGTTTTCGGCAGCGCGTTGCAACGCCTTGACCACCGGAGAATTGCCACTTACCCGATAGAGCGTTTGCTTGATAGCCAGCACCGCCGGGTCGTCGGCCGCCTCTTCAAGAAAGCGGATAATCGGCGCAAACGAGTGATAAGGCGGTGCGATCAACACACTGCCGTGAGCGGAAATCGTTTCAAAAACGGTTTGTTCAGCCGAAAAAACCGACGGTATTACCGGCGACCACGTCGATTCAAAAAGTTCGGGCAAATTCGCCTTGCCGACCAACTCAAAAAACTGCTTCAAGTGCAACGGAGTGCGTACAAAATACCAAAACTGTTCGTCAAGCCGAAACTCTTTGGTCAACCACTTCAAAAGCGGTCCGCGACTGCCGGCGATAAGTTCGATGCGGATCGGTTCGCGGTGACGGCGTTGCAAAAGTTTCTTTTCGATACTTTGCATTAGATCCTCGGCGTCGTTGTCTTCGACCGAAAAATCCATGTCTCGGGTAATTCTGAACGGGAAAAACTCTTGAATTTCGCACCCGGTGAAGAGATTGCCCAAATTGTCCATAATCAGATCTTCGAGCAACATAAAACTTCGTCCCGCCCGACCGTCGCGGACTTCGATAAAACGGGGCAAAAGCTCCGGCACTTCAACGAACGCATAAAGCAGTTCATCGCGACCGGCAGGACGCATACTGACCGCGATTTCAATCGCCCCGGAGTTCAAAATCGGAAACGGATGCGCCGAATCCACCGCCAACGGCGTAAGCACCGGCAGAACCTGTCCGCGAAAATAGCTCGCCAATTGACCGCGCACCGCCGGAACAAGGTCGGCAGGCTTGACCAATCTCACCGCATGTTGCTCCAACTCCGGCAAAATCTCTTCGGTAAGATAGCTGTGCTGACGTTTCAGCAATCGCTCCAACTTTTTACGCATTTTATGCAGCTGGTCAGAGGGTCGGTTGCCCGCAGGGTCGGGCAAATCCTTGCCCATTTTTACCAGCTGGCGCAATCCGGCGATGCGAACCATAAAGAATTCGTCGAGATTGCCGCTGAAAATCGCGATAAATTTCAACCGTTCCAGCCCCGGATTGGCAGGGCAACCGGCTTCGTCAAGCACCCGTGAGTTAAAATCAATCCACGAAAGTTCGCGACTGATAAATAAATCGCCGTCGTTGTACTCTTTGAGCTTTTTCATAATGTCAAGGGTATCTCCTCAATCTTCAAATCCAAACCGAACACCTCGTTGAACATCCCGCCCTTGAGTTCAAGGTAGAGCCGCTCCTGCCGGTAACTGCCGGAATCCGGAACCATAATCGACAACGTATGAGCACGCTGTACTAATTTCATTCCGTCAAACCTGCCCTGCCGAGTGCAGTCAAGCGCGTCCGCAACGCGCAAAACCGCCGCAAGTTTCAGTACCGTAACTTTCTCTTCGGCGGATAGTTGCATATACTCCGCATGTGATTCTTTAGGAGGCGATTTGCGGTGATACCGAGCCACCGCCGCAACCACTTTTTGCTCCGCCTCGGTCAAACCCGGCAGTTGCAAATTGCGAATCAAATACCCCGAATGCTTGTTGTGCTGGCGCGTATCGACAAAGCGACCGATGTCATGCAAAAAGGCGGCAACCTCAAGCAGCACCGCCGCCCGTGGCGAAAACTCAAAATTGCGCCGGAGCTTTCCGTAAATGGCAAGACTCGCGCAAGCGACATGTTTGGCGTGCTCGGGATCGTATCCGTATTTGCGCCCGATCGCACCGCAAATCGCAACCATATCTTCATGAAACGGATCTTTGTCCTCCCCGTAACCGCGACGATGCACAAGATCGCGAATCAACGCAATGCGGGTGGTCGTGCCGGGGCTTAAAAACGTTTTACAATTAAACGCGCCGAGAAAATAACCGAGTATTGCGGCACAACCGGCAACTCCTGCCGCCACCGGTTCACTAATCTTGTACTCCGTCGCCAAGGCCGCCGGTTCCTCGGCAATGGCGTGATTCACCGCCGAGGTGATTTGCTCGCAGGAAAGCTCCAGAATCTCGTCGTCGCCGCCTTCGCTGTAGCGACCTCCCGAGAGTATTCGCACAGTAGCACCCATCGCAAGCAAGGTAATCGGCGAAGTCGGATCAAGCCCGACGCTCTCGCGCAACCGTTGGCGAATATCCTGCGAACGCAAGATTTCGAGAATCTGCTCAATCGAAAATGATGAACGCCCGAACGCATCGACCAAGCGACTTGTCCCGAGCGGAATCGCCTCGGAAAAACGCATAAGCCCGTCGGCGAAATAGCTCACCAGCAAAGACCCGGTGCCGATTACCAGACATAATCCGGAGAGTTTATCGAACTCCATGACGCGACTGAGTGTCTCTCGCATGGATAAAAAGCAAATCCGCGATTCCTCCTGGCTTTCGAGAATTTCAAGCGTCAGATTCGACACGCTGCGAATTCGGTTGATGACCAACTCCCGATTGAACGCCTCGCGGATCGCCGAAGTTGCCACCACCCGACAGCTGCGAACTTTGTACTCGGCAAGTTTTCGCGAAAAATCCGCCATAATCGCGCCGAGCGCGGAAAGATTTTCGGGAGAAACCGACCCGTGTCGAAACACATCATAGCCGAGATTAACCGTCCGGGTCAGACTCTCCAGCAAGGTAATTTTGCCACCGGAAGCGACTTCAAAAAGATCAAGGCGCGTCGAGTGGGCACCCACATCGATCACTCCGGCTTGATAGGAAAAAACGTGTTTTTTGCCCATTTCTTATAATACTCCAGCGTCAAAGCCAGTGCGACACATCAGGATTTAAATTGATATAATTATTTTTGGCGTTCCGGGCGATGCCGCGTGCGGTAACTGCGTTCAACCCTACCCGCAAAGTTACCCAAGCGGAAGCATCGTCTTTCACCAATTCCGGGTAAAAACTGGCGAAATAAACACCGTCAACCACCAGTGCCACCTGCTCGGAAACGTGGTCGCCGGCCAGCAACTGCCACTGCAATCGCCCAAAGCGGTCAACCTCAAACTGCAAATCGAATAAATTCGGATTGCCGGGTCGCGCCACAGCTTTGGCGTTTTTAATATGCTTGCTGCTAAAGAGTTGATTGGTATTTATCCAAACCGTGCCGCCATTTAAGGTGGGAATCTCCTTTTCAAGCTCTCCGGCGCGGGAATGGTGTTTGACAATGGAATTTATGTGGACGACATATTTGCGTTTATACTCCGTGCTGTTCGGGTTGTCGGTGATCTCCGTATCCGGGTCCATCGCCTCTTCCCACGCCTCTTGAATCGCCTCACATCCGGGGGTCATCGCCAACAAAAGCGACAAACCGCAAACCCGGCACACTGCGCTATAAATATTCCTCATAAAACTACCTCTAAAACCAACTTGACGCGTTAGGGTTCATACTTTTATAATTTTTCCTGGCGTTTCGGGCGATGCCGCGTGCAGTCACCGCGTCGATTCCGATTCGCATAGTAACCCAATAAGTCGTGTCATTTTCGGGTGCATCGGGGTGAAAACTGCCAAAATAAACTCCGTCAACTATTAAAGCAATCGGTTCGTCGCTGTGATTGCCCGACAAAAGTTGCCACTGCAACCGCCCGAATCGATCGACTTTCAGCTGAAGATCATAACGATCGGGCTGTCCCGGGCGGGCGACGATTTTTGCGGACTTGATGTTTCGACTGCCAAAGAGCTGATTGGTGTTGACCCAGACCGTTCCGCCGTCGGGGGTGGGTATATCCCGTTCATTGGGCGTTGCCCGCGGATACTTGACAATCGCATTTAAGCTAATAACATATTTCTTTTGATCATCAACGGCATCTTTTTCGCTATTGGTACTCTCGTAAGTTTCAGTGGAAAACGATTCTTCCCACGCCTCCTTAAAAGCTTCACAACCCGTGGTCGCAAATAAAATAACAAAACCCAACCCCGCCCCGGCAATAAACAATTTTATTTTACCCATTCTTTTTCGTCTCCGAGTGTTGCTATAATTACTAACATCATGTATATTAACGCCGAATCCCATAAAATTCCAGTTTTTTCGGTAAATTTTTCATGAGAAACTATGCAGTTATAGGCGACCCGGTGGAACACAGCCGCTCGCCGGGTATGCAAAATGCCGCATTTGAGTTTTACGGTCTGGGCTCGCCCTACGGCAAATATCGCGTGCGACCCGATGAGCTGGCGAATTTCGTTGAATTCGCCAAACGTGAACTTGCCGGGTTTAATTGCACTGTGCCGCACAAGTCGGCGATTATCCCGTTTCTCGACCAAGTTGACCCCGATGCACTCGCCGCTTTAAGCGTGAACACCGTAAAAATAGACGATCAAGGTCGTTTAAACGGTACAAGCACCGACGGCTACGGTCTGGGAATGGCATTGCAACAAAATTTCGGCGCAAACATCGACGGTGCAACGATCTGTTTTGTCGGTTGCGGCGGGGCGGCACATGCCACAAGTTTTCACCTCGCCCGGCGTGGAGTTAAGGCGATTCGTCTGGTCAACCGAACTCTCGGCAACGCCGAAGAACTCGCAACGGCGTTGCAAGCCGCATTTCCGGCTCTGAGTGTCGAAATCTCCTCAAATTGCGACAACGCCGCGCTTGAACGCTATCTTGAGCAAAGCGATTATCTTATTCAAGCCACCAGCTTGGGGCTTAAACTCGATGACCCTCCTCCGTTTGAACTTGGTCTTTTGCACGCCAAACTTAACATAAAAATTTTCGACACCATCTATCTGGACACTCCTTTGCTGAAACGCGCCAAAGAATTGGGACTTTTTGCGGCAAACGGTGAAGAAATGTTGCTATACCAGGGGGCGAAATCATTTGAAATCTGGACGGGGCGTGCCGCTCCGATCGAGCTTATGCGATCCGGAATGAAAGGAGCTTTGTCATGCTGAACGGATTTTTGCGCCTGACCGATCAGGCAGCTTACATATGGTGGAGTCGCGCCGGATTCGGTGACGACTACGTACTTTGTTTTTTTGTCGTGTCGAGTTTTTTACTCGGAAGTTGCCTCGGCAGTTTTCTCAATGTCTGCATCTGGCGTATGCCGTTGAACCAATCGATCGTCACTGCGCCATCGCATTGCCCTAAATGCGACACGCCGATTCGCTGGTTTGACAATATTCCGATTTTAAGTTTTCTTTTGCTGCACGGGCGTTGCCGTTATTGCAAAGCGACAATTTCCAAACGTTACATTTTTGTCGAAGGTTTGACCGGAATTCTCTTTGCCTTGTTGTTAGTTAAAATCGGAGTAGTGCAACAACCCCCGTTGACGCTTCTGGCGTATTACACCATGACCATGCTATGCATAAGTACCATATGGATCGACTTTGAACATCGGCTAATTCCCGATGTGACGACCTACCCGGCGATGATATTCGGTCTGGCGATTTCGGCGGCGTTCCCCTCTATCTGGGGGGTGGACAATCACCTGACCTCTTTTGGAATGGCACTCATTTCGGGGGTAATATCCGGCGGAGTACTATCTCTTTTCGCTATAATCGGGCAATCGATCGTTCGCAAAGAGGTTTTGGGCTGGGGAGATGTGAAGTACATGGCCGCCGTGGGAATACTCTTAGGGATACCGGGAGCTGTTTTTACCTTGCTTTTCGGCAGTTTTTCCGGCTCGATTTACGGAATTTGCGGGGCTTTGTACAGCGGTAAAAAATTGGCAAAGGTCGCTATCCCGCTCGGACCGTTCCTCGCGTTCGGCAGTTTTATCTGGATGTTCGCCGGGGAAAAGATTTTAAGGTGGTATCTCGGATTCTTTTCAGCCTAAATTTGGGTAAATAGCTTGCAGTTCAAATATGACGTATTATATTAGAAATGATTTCAATTGACTCATTAGCTCAAGGAGAGAAAGTTATGGCTTCTGTGTTTGGTAATGCAAAAAAAATCTATGCGGATCTCGGAGTTGATGTCGAAGCGGCGTTTGCGCGACTTGACAAAATTCCGGTAAGCTTGCACTGCTGGCAGGGAGATGATGTCGCCGGGTTTGAAAACACCGGCGTACTCGACGGCGGACTTGCCGTAACCGGCGATTACCCCGGTCGCGCCCGCAACGCCGACGAGTTGCGTGCCGATATTGAAAAAACCTTGTCGTTTCTCCCCGGCAAAAAACGGCTGAATTTGCACGCCATTTATGCGGAAACCGACGGCAAGGCGGTCAAGCGCAACGAAATTGAGCCGAAACATTTCGCCCGCTGGGTGGATTGGGCAAAAGAACACGATCTCGGACTCGACTTCAACCCCTCCTACTTCTCGCACCCGATGATGAAAGACGGGTTAACTCTCTCCAGTCCCGATGCGGGTGTGCGGAAGTTTTGGGTTGAACACGGTATCGCCTGCCGCGCCATCGCCGAGAGTTTCGGCAAAAAACTGCGCAACTGCTGTATCACCAACTTCTGGGTTCCCGACGGGTTTAAAGATACTCCGTTCGATCGGCTCGCCCCGCGGGAACGCCTGGCGGATTCGCTCGACAAAATTTTTGCCGTCGATTGCGATGCGCGTTATAATCGCGATGCGGTGGAGTGCAAACTCTTCGGCATTGGAGCGGAGAGTTGCACGGTCGGTTCGCACGAATTTTACATGGGCTACGCGATGAAAAACCGCAAACTGCTCTGCCTTGATGCCGGTCACTTTCACCCCACGGAAGTCATCTCCGACAAGCTCAGCAGCGTGTTGATGTATCTGGATGAAGTCCTTTTGCATGTAAGTCGCGGCGTGCGTTGGGACAGTGACCACGTCGTCACATTAAACGAGGAACTCCGGGCGATCGCTCAGGAAATCGTCCGCCACAACTACGACAAACGGGTTCATATCGGGCTGGATTATTTCGACGCCTCAATCAATCGCGTTATGGCGTGGACTATCGGCGCACGCAACATGTACAAAGCGTTGCTTATGGCGTTGACCGAGCCTGCCACGGTCATAAAGAACGCCGAAAAATCCGGCGACAAAGGCAGCCGCCTCGCCTGGATGGAAGAGTCCAAAACTCTGCCGTTTGACGCGATTTGGGAGGAGTATTGCCTCCGCTGCAATGTACCCGGTACGGGCTGGATAAACGAGGCGAAAGCCTACGAAAAAACCGTGCTGTCCAAACGCAAATAGTCTTGATTTACTCCTGCACCTCCCGAAAAATTTCGGGAGGTGTGTTCATTTTGAAACCGCGTTTTTACTAAGGAAATATCACCATGTCGCTCTCGATTATTCGCGAATTATCCAACCGCTACGGTGCCGACCCCAGTTTTGTCTTAGCCGGTGGCGGAAACAGCTCATATAAAGACGAAAAATACCTCTATGTCAAACCCAGCGGGGTAGCTCTCGCCGAAATTAAAGAAGACGATTTCGTCAAGATGGAACGTGAAACCATCCGCAAGGTTTTTTCGCTCTCCGGCTACGCCGACACCGCCGAACGCGAAGCGGCAGTGACCAAACTCATGGCATTTGCCGTGGTGGGGAATGCCTCGCGCCGTCCGTCGGTCGAAGCACCTTTGCACGAGCTTATGCCTTTTACTTTTGTGGTGCATTTGCACCCGGCGGAGGTAAACGGGTTGACATGTGCCAAGAATGGCGAAAGCGAATGCGCCAAGTTGTTCCCGACGTCGCTCTGGATTCCCGAAACCGACCCGGGTTTTATTTTGGCAAAAACCGTCCACGACGCAAATATTCGGTATAAAACCGCCCACGGTCGGGCGGCACAAGTGATTTTTCTGCAAAACCACGGGGTTTTTGTCGGCGGAAACTCCCCGGAAGAAATCGGGAAAAATTACAGCGAAATTATGTCGGTGCTGCGCGATGCTTACGCCAAAGCCGGGGTTTCAACTCAATTGCCCGAAACTGAGAAGCTGGACGAAGAGTTAGCCTTTGAGCTTGCACCGAAATTGCGCGGTTTTTTGGGCGAAAACGGAGTTCCGAAAACCGTAAAATGTTGCGCCCCGTTTTGTTCGGCACGCGGGGCGTTCACTCCCGATCATATCGTTTACGCCAAATCTTACGCACTAATCTCTGACCACCCCACCGAAGCGGAAATCGACGCGTTTAAAGCCGAACACGGCTACAAGCCGCTGGTCGTGGAAGTACCGGGCAAAGCAGTCTTTTGCGCCGGAAAAACCGGCAAAGGGGCGGAAACCGTCGCCTTGCTCGCCCGTGACGGAGCATTAGTACAGCAACTCGCGACCGCTTTCGGCGGACCGCGCAATTTGTCCGACGCCGGACGCAATTTTATAGAAAATTGGGAAGCGGAATCCTATCGGCAAAAAGTTTCGGGGGGGGCAAGCGTGCGACTCTCCGGCAAAGTCGCGGTAGTTACCGGCGGAGCTCAAGGTTTCGGCTACGGTATCGCCGAAGAACTTGCCGCCGAGGGTGCTACTGTCGTCATCGCCGATATGAATCTTGAGGGGGCGAAATCCGCCGCATCCAAGCTCAACTCAGCCGGCGGAGCCAGCGCGGTAGCGGTCAATATCGCCGATGAAACGGCGGTTGCAGAAATGGTCAAAAACGTGGTTCTTAACTATGGAGGGATTGATCTCTTCGTCGCCAATGCCGGGGTACTCAAAGCTGGCTCGGTAAAGAGCTTTGAAAAACGCGACTGGGATTTTGTCACAAATATCAATTACTCCGGGTACTTCCTTTGCGTCAAGCACGTCTCGGCACTTATGGCGCGGCAAAACGCATGTAGCGGGGCATGGAGCGATATTGTGCAGGTCAACTCCAAGAGCGGCTTAGTCGGCAGCAACCGCAACGGCGCATACGCCGGGGGAAAATTCGGTACAATCGGCTTGACTCAAAGTTTCGCGCTGGAATTAGTCTCCGACAAGATCAAAGTCAACAGCGTCTGCCCCGGTAATTTCTTCGACGGACCTTTGTGGTCAGACCTGGAACGCGGATTGTTCGTCCAGTATCTGAACAGCGGCAAAGTTCCGGGGGCGAAGACCATCGCCGATGTAAAAGATTATTACGAAAAACAGATCCCGATGCATCGCGGTTGTTTCCCGTCCGATGTCGCCAAAGCGATCATCTACGCGGTTTGCCAATCATATGAAACCGGGCAAGCGATCCCGGTCACCGGCGGGCAAGTCATGCTCAATTAGCGAGGAGTTCATATCCATGCAGCAACAAATTTACAACATTTTAATTGAATTAGGCGAAGATCCGTCACGTGAGGGGTTGCTTGAAACCCCGGAGCGGGTTGAGAAAAGTCTGCGTTTTTTGACCCGCGGTTACTCTCAAACCCTGGAAGAAGTGGTCAACGGGGCGCTTTTCGCCGCCGAGTCCGACGATATGGTCATTGTGCGGGACATCGAATTTTTCAGCCTTTGCGAACACCATATGTTGCCGTTTTTCGGCAAATGCCACGTCGGTTATATTCCGCAAGGCAAAATTATCGGTGTGAGCAAAGTTGCGCGTATTGTCGATATGTTCGCCCGGCGACTTCAAGTGCAGGAGCGGCTCACCAAGCAGATTTCCGAGGCGCTTATGCAAATTTTAAATGCCGAGGGAGTCGGAGTGGTGATTGAGGCACAACACCTCTGTATGCAAATGCGCGGAGTGGAAAAACAACATTCGGTCATGACAACCAGCTCAATGGTCGGCTCGTTCCGTCGTGAGCTTGCCACCCGCAACGAATTCACCCGTCTGATCCGATGAGAGCGTTAATCCAAAGAGCGTCATCCGGCAGGGTCGAAGTCGCCGAAGAGCAAGTCGGCGAAATCGGTCACGGGCTGGTGATTTTGCTTGGGATTACCCATAACGATACCGAAAAAGATGCCGCGTTCGTCGCCGATAAATGCATGAATTTACGGATTTTTGAGGATGATGCCGGCAAAATGAACCGTTCATTGCTCGATATTAAAGGCGAAGCACTCGTGATTTCGCAATTTACGCTTTACGGCGACGCATCGCACGGCAGGCGACCGTCGTTCACTGCGGCGGCACGACCCGAAATTGCCGAGGCACTTTACGAAAAATTCATCTCCTATTGCCGGGGATACGATGTAAAAGTCGCCACCGGGAAATTCGGCGCGGATATGAAACTCGCGCTGGTAAACGACGGACCGGTCACAATATTAGTGGAGTCGCGATAACTATGTCAAAAGGAGTTCTTGTACTCGGAGCCACCGGCTCGATCGGAAAAAGCACCCGATCGATTCTATCGGCGTTGCCGGACAAATTTCATGTGGTCGGCTTAGTAGCAAGAAACAATATCGAAGAACTCGCCGTGCAAGCAACGGAGCTTCACCCCCAATGGGTGATCACAACCGACCCCGAGTTGGAGCAAAAACTCACTAATTTAATACCCGATAATTGCCGTGCAGCTTCCGGCATGGCAAAGGTAGTCGAACTTGCCGCGTCGCCCGAGGTTGATATAGTTCTATGCGCAATTGTCGGAACCGCCGGATTAGAGCCGGTTGTCGCGGCAATCCGTGCGGGGAAACGTATTGCACTTGCCAGCAAAGAGGTGCTGGTTTTAGCCGGGGAAATCATCAATCGGGAGATTGAAGCTAATCCCCAAAGCGAAATTATCCCGGTGGACAGCGAACACTCCGCCATATTTCAATGCCTCGCGGGTCGAAAAATCAGCGAAGTTAAAAATCTCTATTTGACCGCTTCTGGGGGGGCGTTCCGAGAATGGACCCGTGACGAAATCGCCCAAGCCACGCTCAATGACGCGCTTGCCCACCCTACTTGGGATATGGGGGAAAAAGTCACTATCGACTCCGCGTCGATGATGAATAAAGCTCTTGAAATGGTTGAGGCACATCACCTTTTCGGGGTTCGCCCGGAGCAAATCAAAGTGCTGATTCATCCCCAATCGATTGTTCACTCGATGGTGGAATTATCGGATTCCAGTTTTATCGCGCAAATGTCCAAACCGGATATGCGTTTTGCCATATCTTACGCACTCACCTATCCCGAACGGGTCGCGACCGCGCTGCCGGAATTGGGTTTTTCGACGCGGCTCGGGCTGGATTTTCAGCTTCCCGATCGAAATAAATATCCGGCGTTCGACTTCGCTTACGAAGCGATGAAACGCGGCGGAACAATGCCCGGTGTGATGAATGCGGCGAACGAAGTCGCCGTAGAGCGATTCCGGCGCGGCGAAATCAAATTCCCCGCGATCTGGAAGATTATCGAAAAAACCATGAATGTTCACACTGTAGAAGCGCAATCAAGTTTTGAAATCATCCGTGCCGCCGACGCTTGGGCGCGTAATTTTGCACGAGAAATCAAATGACCCAACGGCAAATCAGATTTTACGCAATTGCGATCGGCTTACTTTTGCTCGCGCTGTTTCTCAGACTGCCGCGTTTTACCGCCGCACTTGAATACGACGAGATCTGGACGCTTGAAAGTTATGCTTCAAAATCTGTCATGCATATCTTTTCGGAGTTGGATCTTCCCAACAACCACCCGATAAACTCGCTGGCGGTGAAGTTGACCCCGTTTTCCGAAAATTCCCCGTATTGGATTCGACTGTTTCCTTTGCTTGCCGGGCTTGGCGCGGTTTGGCTCGCATGGGTGGTGGGGTTTGGCATCTATAAGCGGCGAAGTGCCGCATTGTGGTGTATGTTTTTTATGGCGACTTTGCCGGGGGCGTTTTTCTACTCGCAACAAGCGCGGGGGTACTCCTTTCAACTCTGTTTTCTCTTGCTTTTTACCGCCGGGCTTTTTTGCGTTGATCGCCGCCCCGGTCTCGGTGCTTTGGGAATTCTGCTCGGCGGAGTCGGAGCGATGCTCTCTTTGCCGACCTCGGCGATTTACCTCGGAGGGATCGGCAGTTTCGCGCTGTTTTGCTGCCGCAAGGAGTGGAAACGCCACCTCCTCGGGGGAATCATGCTCGTTATCACCGGGATACTCGCCCTCGTCTGGGTGGCGATAAATTTCAATGCATATCAGGCCAACCGGGTTTGGGGTTTCCCGATCGACTCTTTGCCCCGTTTGGGGGAATTCCTTGTAACGCTTCTAAAAGCGACCGTCAGTCCCGAAATCGCTGCTCTGTCTATAATTTCGATTGTTCTTGTCCCCAAAAGAGGCGCGGCAATTCTCTGGATTTTCTCCTTGGCGGTCGTGACTGCTATCGCGTTTAACGCCGGACCGGAGCGAACTTATCTGCCACTTGCCGGGGCGTTCGCTTTGTTGGCAGGAGGCGGAGCAGCGGAGTTATGTCGTAAATTGCCGCGCTACAAACGTTTTATGTCGATTTTTTTGATCGGCTGGTCTTTGATTGAAGCTTTTGGAGCGTACAGTCAACCGTTTCTGGACTGGAATAGGATACATAGACTCGTGCGGGATCTTCCGCCTGAAATGCTCGTTGTCGTGGGAGCAAACGACTCCTATCCGATCGCATACAACAATGCGCCGGAAGCGTACCGCGATCAATTGCGCCGTCTTGCTCCATTGCCCAAAGAGCGACAGCGATTGCTGCTCACGCTTGACCGAAAAAATCACAACACCTTAAACGGTTGCAATATTCAGGGAAATGAAACAGAGTTAGTGCTGAACATTTCGGGTCGCCCGATAGATTTCGATGTTTTGCACGGCAATTTGTACGGATTGGAGGAGTTGCACCAAGCTCCGAATCCCGGCGATACGGTTATCGCCTTTATCCGTCCGTTTCCCGAAGCAGAAGCAAAAAATTTGCAAGCCATGTTTGCAATGCTTGACGGTTTTTTAACTCTCAACGTTTGGCTCTGCCCCTCCGTTACCGAAAACGGTGTAAAATACCGTTATTACCTTCTATCGGCAAAAGTGGAACAGCCCGAAAAGATGGACTGGAAGGGTTTTTTAAACAAAAAACCCGGTGCAACCGCACTGTTTAAAGTTATTCCGCTTGAAAAAACCAAATAAATTGGGCGTTCACTCTTGAAAAGTAGCCAAAAACAGTTATCGTAATGGGATGTATGAACTTTTGAAATTTCTTCCCAATCTATGAGGTTTTTTGTATATGAGTTTTTTGCTCGATGTGCTTGCGGTTATTTTTGTCTTTGTGGCGATCGGTTTTTGTATTTTTTCGCATGAGTTGGGTCACTTTCTCGCGGCCAAATGGCGCGGATTGCATATTGACGCGTTTTCGCTTGGTTTCAAACCGTTTTGGCGCAAAAAGATCAACGGCGTGGAGTATCGGTTGGGATATTTGCCGTTTGGCGGTTATGTCGAATTGCCGCAGGTTGACGCCACCGATGCGATCCCCAAAGCCGCCGACGGCACCGAGTTGCCCCGCGCCAAACCTTTGGATCGGATCATCACCGCCGTGGCAGGTCCGCTGTTCAACATTCTTTCGGGGTTGCTGATAGCCTGCTTTGTCTGGTGGGTCGGCTTGCCGCAAGACACGCCAAAAATGCGCGAACTGACCGTTCTTACGGTCGATCACTTCGGTCCGGAGTGGGCGGCGGGACTCCGCCCCGGCGATAAGATCGTAAAAATCAACGGCGAACCGTTTTTCGCCACCTGGCGCGAAGTTATTCTCAACAAAATTCTTTTGACGGTCGGAGAAGTCGAATTCGATGTGATTCGCGACGGCAAACCGCTTAAAATCTCTTACGTTCCGGTGGAAAACCCCAATGCGCCGTCTCAACTCCGCGCCGAAAAGATCGCGTGGCCGTTTTTTACAGTGGTAGTGCCGATAATGATTCGTCCCGAACCCGGCTCTCCGGCGGAAAAAGCGGGGATAAAACCCGGTGATATTGTGGTCGCCGTCAATGGCAAGCCGTTGTCGGACTTTTACGATTATCAAAATGAAATCGACCTTGCCGGCAGTCGCGGTGAAGATGTGGTGTTAACCTTGCGCCGCAAAGACGAAACGCTCAAACTCACCGTTTTACCGCAAGCGATTCCTCATGCCACCAAATATACCCGTTACCTTATCGGCATCGGATTTGACGTAAATTCCGATTCGACTTCTCCTGTAATCGGGACGCTAATGTCGGGGTATCCGGCGGAAAAAGCAGGATTTAAACCCGGGGATCGGATACTGAAAATCGACGGTGTTCCGGTTGTCGGGGCGGTGGAGTTCAAACAGCTGCTCGCCGAACGCAAAGGCGTGCAATCCTCCATCGAAGTTGAACGCGACGGCAAGCCGTTGGTTATTGCGGTAAAACCATTGGTCTATACTCCGCACGACATCGGAGCAAAGATCGAAATGCTCGACCACCCCACCCCGATTCAGCAGCTTGTAAACACCTTTGAGATGAGCCGCAAATCATTGGTCGGGATCTTGGTGGGTCTCGGTCACAAACTCGGAATCACCGAGCAGACCAGCTCGCTCAAGCCCAGTCATATGTCCGGACCGCTCGGTATGGGCATGGTACTTTTCAGCTCGGTTCGTCATGCGTCGCTGGTCAGCGCGATTTATTTTGTGGTGATTATTTCGTTTGCGCTGGCAATTTTCAATTTGTTCCCCCTGCCGGTGCTTGACGGGGGGCATATTCTCTTTGGGTTGATTGAAATTATTTTCCGCCGCCCCCTCCCCACGGTGATTATTCGGGCGTTGTCATATATGTTTGTCGTGTTGCTGATTGGATTGATGGTCTTTGTAACCTTTTCCGACGGTCGCAGATTGTTGCGCAACAGTGGATTAATTACCACCGAATCCGGCTCAAACATAGGCGTATCGGCAGGAAAATGAGTTCGAGGCGAAATAGTCGGGTTATACAAATCGGTGGAGTTGGAATCGGCGGAAACTATCCGATTTCAATCCAATCGATGACCAACACCGACACTCGCGACACCGATGCCACACTTCGGCAGATTCGCGCCTTGCACAAACTCGGTTGCGAACTTATCCGGCTTGCCGTTCCAGATATGGAATCGGCATATTCGCTCGCAAAAATCAAAGAAAACAGCCCGATTCCGCTCATTGCGGATATTCATTTCGATTACCGATTAGCACTGCAAGCGATCCAAAGCGGTGTCAGCGCGATTCGGTTGAATCCAGGCAATATCAGTGACACAAATGGGTTGAAGCTTGTCGCCGACGCGGCGATAAAGCACAATATTCCAATTCGCGTGGGGGCAAATTCCGGCAGCGTCCGCCCCGCTCTCGTCCAAAAATGCATCGCCAACGGCATGAACCATGACGATGCCATCGCCGAAGCGTTGGTCGAAAGCGCGTTAGAACAGTGTCAAATCTTGGAGAATTTCGGCGTTACGGAAATAAAAGCGGCACTCAAATCTTCCAGCGTGCCGATCACCGTGGCGGCGTACCGCAAATTCGCCGACCGCACCGACTATCCGTTGCATGTCGGTATAACCGAAGCGGGAACTCCCAAGCGTGGAATAGTCAAGTCAGCAGTTGGCATCGGCACTCTGCTCATGGAGGGAATCGGCAACACCATTCGGGTAAGTTTGACCGGCGACCCGGCGGAAGAGGTCGTTACCGCGCAACGGATTCTCGAAGCGTGCGGTATGCGCCATGCACAACCGGAAATTATCTCCTGCCCGACTTGCGGGCGAACCGAAATCGACTTAATCGGGCTTGCCAATCGGGTCGAACAGTTTCTTGAGTCGATCAATGAATCCGGGCAAGTCGTTAACTTGCGCAAAATCGCGGTTATGGGTTGCGCCGTCAACGGTCCAGGTGAAGCCCGCGATGCAGATTTAGGCATGGCGGGAGGCAAAAACGGCAAATTAGTGATCTTCAAATTGGGCGAAGTGCTTGGTGCATTCGACACCGAACCGGGCTTTGAACTCTTTAAGGCAGAAATCCTAAAGCAAACAACCTCCAAAAACTAATTTGAGGTATCTCTAAAAACTCACCTTGAGTTAAAAATCGGCAGACTTTGCAACTTGGAGGTTTTTTATTCTTCGGTTTTGAAGCGGTTTCTGCGCCGTTCAAGCTCGGTTAAAAAGAGCTTGCGCAAACGGATGTTTTGCGGAGTAACTTCGACCAATTCATCGTCTTCGATATATTCCAGCGCCTGCTCCAGCGACATTTTGCGTGCCGGAGCGATCTTCATATTGCGGTCGCTGCCCGCCGCCCGCATATTGGTTAACTGCTTGGCACGTTGAACATTTACCACCAAATCGCCCTCTTTGCAATGCTCGCCGACAATCATGCCCTCATAGCAGTCCATGCCCGGTTCAATGAAAAACTCGCCGCGTTGCTGCAACCCGTCGATGGCAAACGGAATCGCTTTGCCTTGCGCCATACTGACCAACGTTCCATTGCTGCGTGACGGGATCGACCCCTTAAACGGCTCGTAATGGTCGAATAAATGCGAAACAATCGCCTCGCCCTGACTTGCGGTCAAAGCCTTGCCGCGCAAGCCGATAAGCCCGCGGGTCGGGATAAAAAACTCAACCAGTTGCCGGACTCCGCGTGACTCCATTTGAATGAGTTCTCCCCGACGTTGTCCGACAATTTCGATAATTTTACCGGCGAATTCGGAGGGAACATCGACGCTGAGTCGTTCGATCGGCTCATTTTTTACGCCGTCGATCACTTTGCAGATAACCTGCGGTTTGGCGACTGCAAACTCGTACCCCTCGCGACGCATGGTTTCAATTAAAATCGCAAGGTGCAACACGCCGCGACCGGACACTTTAAACGCTTCGCCGTTAACGTCTTCTACCCGCAAAGCGACATCGCGTTCCACCTCTTTAAACAGACGCTCGCGCAACTGGCGACTGCCGACGTATTTGCCCTCTTTGCCGAAAAACGGGGAGTCATTGATCCGAAACATCATTGAGATCGTCGGCTCGTCAATCGCGATCGGTGGCATAGCTTCGGGGTTTTCGGCATCGCAAATCGTGTCGGATATATCGATATTGGCAATACCGACAATCGCACACAAATCGCCGCATTCAACCACACTGGACTCCTGCCTGCCCAATCCCTCAAAAGTAAAAAGCTGTTTAACTTGAGTGTTTTGAATCGTGCCGTCGCGCTTGACAATCACCAAGGGTTTACGGGTATCGAGCGTACCGCGATAAACCCGCCCGATTCCGATTCTTCCGACAAAATTCGAGTAGTCCAGCGTGGCGACCTGACACTGCACCGGACCGGCTTGATGTTTCGGAGCCGGGACATATTCGATAATCGCGTCGAGCAACGGGAAAATCGAATCACGCGGATCGTCCAAATTTTTAATCGCCCAACCGTCACGTCCGGAGGCGTAAAGCAACGGAAAATCCAACTGTTCATCGCTGGCGTTCAGCTCGCAAAAGAGGTCAAACACTTTGGAATGCACCGCATCGGGGCGGGCATCGGGCTTGTCGATTTTGTTGATCACCACCACAGGGCGCAAATTCAGTTGCAAGGCTTTATCCAGCACGAAACGGGTTTGCGGCATCGGACCCTCGGCGGAATCGACCAACAACACCACCCCGTCGGCGAGCTTCAACACCCGTTCGACCTGACCGCCGAAATCGCTGTGTCCGGGAGTATCGATCACATTGATTTTCACATTCTTGTATTCAATGCTGATATTTTTCGACAAAATAGTAATGCCGCGCTCACGCTCCAGATCGTTGCTGTCAAGGAAACAGTCCGCCACGACCTCATTCTCCCGGAAGATTTTAACCTGCCTCATAATTTGATCGACCAACGTGGTTTTGCCGTGGTCAACGTGGGCGATAATGGCGATGTTTCTCAATTCACGCATGGACTTCCTGTCTCTATCTCTCAAATGTTCTTAAAAATATATCCTCTTAGAGCTTATCAACTAATAAACGAAAACGCTCTGACTTGCCCCGATTAGCCATTCACTTGTCGAAAAAAATCGTAGATATTTCTTCCAATATCCCCGATTTTTTTCAACTGCGCGAC
>JAISIP010000098.1 GCA_031261965.1 Victivallales bacterium
ATCTCATCGACCGCTTTATGCATCGCTTCAACCACCGCCGGAATCAGCGGCTGGGTCACATCGCCGATCCCCAGGCGAATAACGTCCGCATCGGGATGCGCCTCTTTAAATGCCGCCACTTTTTTGGCAATAGCGGCAAAAAGATAACTGCCGGGCAACTTAAGATAATTGGAATTGATTTGCGCCATTTTCAGATTTTCTCCATAATTTCGCCTCGAAACACCTCAACTGCCGGGCCGGTCATATACACATGGTTGTCTGCCTCGGAATATTCAATGAGCAACTCGCCACCGTCGAGCAACACCGTGACCGAATTGCCGGTACGCTTACTTAAGTACCCTGCCACCGCCGTGGCGCAACTGCCGGTACCACATGCCATGGTTATGCCGCAACCGCGCTCCCAAACCCGCATACGAACCATCTTTGGACCGCGAACTTCGACAAATTCAACATTGATTTTATTGGGAAATTGAGGGTCGCACTCTAAAACCGGACCCCATTTTTCAAGCTTCACCTCCCGGATGTCCGGAACAAAAATAACCGCGTGCGGGTTGCCCATTGATACGCAAAACGCCGTAAACTCATGCCCATCGACACTGAGTTTCACTTCACGCGCTTCCGCTTTAGGGTCGCCGGTCACCGGAATCTCGCCACGCAATAAACGCGGCACGCCCATATCGACCCGAACTGTGCCGTTTTCCAGCACTTTGGGGCGGACGATCCCGGCTTTGGTATGAAGTTCAAACTCATCGCCGACGGCAAGCTGTCGTTTTTTGATATAAAGCCCGGCGCAGCGCGTCGCGTTGCCGCACATCTCCGGCTCAGTTCCGTCGGCATTGTAAATACGCATTTCAAACGCGTTGCCATCGAGGTGACGGAGTGTCACAAGCCCGTCTGCCCCCACTCCGAAATGGCGATCGCAAAGCCGTTCAACCACACCGCCCATCTCAGGCGTTGAGCTTTTGGGAAGCTCGGTCAAGATAAAATCGTTGCCCAATCCGTGCCACTTTGAAATTTTCATAAGTCTTTGCTTTCTGCAAGAAATTTTTCCGCTTCTTTCGCCACTTTTTTACCGTCGGCGATCGCCCGAACCACCAGCGATGCTCCCGACGCACTGTCGCCGGCGACAAAGATTCCGCGTTCAGGATTAGACTGCACCCGTCCGCGATTATCGACCGATAAACCGAGCTGTTTGGCGACACCATCTCCGGCTACTCCGACAAAGCCCATCGCAATTAAAACCAAATCGGCGGGAATAAATTCCTCCGAGCCGGGAATTTCTTTAAATTTAAGCGGTTTGCCCTCTTTGGACAACTCCCATTCAACTTTGACAACTTCAAGCCCGGTAACTTTGCCGGATTCCACGCGGAATTTTTTAGTCGCCAAATCCCAGCGCCGCTCCCCGCCCTCTTTTTGGCTTGAACTTGTCCGCAACAGATACGGCCATTGCGGCCACGGGGTGGAGGCAGAACGCGTCTCCGGCGGCTTGGGCATAATTTCAATCTGAAGAATCGATTTTGCCCCCTGCCGAACCGAAGTACCCACGCAATCGCTGCCGGTGTCGCCACCGCCGATTACCACGACTTTTTTGCCGCTTGCCGAAATCGGCAAAGCTTTGCATTCCGAGCCAATCACCCGATTTTGTCCCTGCAAAAAATCCAGCGCAAAGAAGATCCCGTCCGCCTCGCGTCCAGGAACAGCCAAATCCCGCGCCAACGGCGTTCCAATCGTCAAAATCACCGCATCATAACGGCGCATATAATTGCCGGAAATATCTTTGCCGATTTCGCTGTTGCACTCAAAGCGAATCCCGGCTTCTTTCATCAGCGCAATTCGGCGGTCGATAACGCTTTTGTCAAGTTTGAAATCGGGAATTCCATAGCGGAGCAATCCGCCGGGTGCAGCATCTTTTTCATATAATGTAACATTGTGTCCGGCTAAATTCAAGGCGGTGGCGGCGGCAAGCCCGGCAGGTCCTCCTCCGATTACCGCGACGCTTTTTCCGCTTCGTTGTTTGGGGGTCAGCGGTTTTACATAGCCTCTTTGAAATGCGGTTTCGACCACCGCTTTTTCCAGCTGGCGAACCATCACCGGGTCGCTGTCAATCCCGTCGGTGCAAGATCCCTCGCAAAGCGCGGGGCAAACCCGACTGGTGAATTCCGGGAAAAAGCTCGTGGAACTTAAGATATTCCACGCCGTCTCCCAATTGTCATTGGCGACTGCCGCATTGATTTCCGGAATCACATTATCCAGCGGACACCCGGTGCCGTGGCAAAACGGAATTCCGCAATTCATGCAACGTTGCGCCTGATCTTTGAGTTCATCGCCGGAAAGCAAACGTTCAACCTCTTTGAAATCATTTTTCCGCTGTTCGATCGGACGATAAATATCTTGAATTCTTTGATTCATTACTGTTCTCCTGTTATGCTTTCCCGGTCAGTTATCCTGCTTGTGACGGTCTATCGCCTCCACGTCTTCCCGCGCCATGCGTCCAAGCGCCTGACGGTACTCTACCGGAAAGACTTTTACGAACTTCGGGCGACAATCCACCCAGTCCGCCAATATGGCCCGCGCTTTTTCACTGCCGGTACTTTCGGCGTATTCACGCAACAACGCCAAAAGCCAGGCTTCATCCTCACTGCCGGATTCGACCGTTTCAAGATCGACGCTTCCGACATTGCAACGCAAATCAAAATCGCCGGCCTGATCATACACATACGCCAACCCGCCGGTCATACCCGCCGCAAAATTCACGCCGGAATTCCCGATGACCACTACCCGACCACCGGTCATATATTCGCACCCGTGGTCGCCGACTCCCTCCACCACCAGCGTTGCGCCGGAGTTGCGGATAGCGAACCGCTCGCCCGCCTGACCGTTGAGGAAAATCGTCCCCGAAGTCGCGCCATAGCCGACCACGTTGCCGGCGACCACGTTGTCGGCGGCGTGGAAAGTCGCCTTGAGCGATGGACGTATGATGATCTTTCCGCCGGACAACCCTTTGCCGACAAAATCGTTCGCTTCTCCCTCAAGATCGAAAGTTACGCCCGGAGCGAGAAAAGCTCCGAAACTCTGCCCGGCACACCCGGTGAAACGGACTTTTATCGTGTCGTTCGGCAACCCTTTTTCGCCGTAACGCTCAGCGATTTCGCCGGAAAGCTCGGTTCCGACCGTACGATCGACGTTACGGATACGGCACTCGATTTCCGCCGGAGTTCCGCTTGCAATATTTTTCGCCAACTTCGGCAAAAGTCCGTTACGATCGAAATTTACCAACTCTTCGCGTGGAATGGATTTGTCGAAACGGATAATCTCACCGGCGGCCGGCTTGAGCATTCTTGTGAAATCCAAATTGCGCGTCTTATAGAAATCAATGGCGCGGTTAGTCTTGAGCAAATCACTGCGTCCACACGCCTCGTCGAGCGAACGCAACCCGAATGCGGCGAGATATTCTCTCACCTCTTCGGCGATAAAGCGCAAGAAATTCACCACATATTCCGGCTTGCCGGCAAAACGTTTGCGCAATTCCGGGTCTTGGGTCGCCACTCCGACCGGGCAAGAATTCTCGTGGCATTTGCGCATCATCACGCAACCGAGACAAACCAGCACCGTCGTGGCGAAACCAAACTCCTCGGCGCCGAGCAAGGCGGCAATAATAACATCGCGCCCGGTCTTGAGCTGACCGTCAACCTGAATCTTGACCCGACCGCGCAAATTGTTCAACACTAAGGTTTGCTGAGTTTCCGCCAGCCCCAGCTCCCACGGCATACCGGCGTGTTTGATACTGGTCAGCGGCGAAGCCCCGGTACCGCCGTCGTGACCTGCGATCAGCACCACATCGGCATGGGCTTTGGCGACTCCCGCCGCAACCGTACCGACCCCGACCTCCGAAACCAGCTTGACCGAAACCCGCGCCTCGGGGTTGGAGTTTCTCAGATCGTAGATCAACTGCGCCAAGTCCTCAATCGAATAAATATCGTGGTGTGGCGGCGGAGAAATCAGCGTCACATTGGGCATGGAGTGGCGCAACTTCGCAATAAATTGATCCACCTTGTGACCGGGCAACTGCCCGCCTTCTCCCGGCTTCGCTCCTTGCGCCATTTTGATTTGCAAATCTTTGGCGTGTCGCAAATAATCGATCGTGACGCCGAAACGCCCGGAGGCGATCTGACGGATTGCACTTGCCAAGTTTTCGCCGTTCGGACCGGGTACGCGGCGAATTGCATCCTCGCCGCCCTCACCGCAATTGCTCATCGCGCCAAGGCTATTCATCGCAATCGCGATCGCCTCATGCGCTTCGGGACTGAGCGAACCCAGTGACATCGCGCCGGAGACGAAACGTTTTACAATGCTGTCCACGCTTTCGACTTCCTCGATCGGAATCGGCGTGCTGCTGACAAAATCGAACAGTCCGCGCAAGGTACAAAGATGCCCGGCCTGATCGTCGATCAGCTTGGAGTATTCCTTGAACTTGGCGTAGTCGTTACTTTGCACCGCCTGACGGAACGCCGCCAAGCTCGCCGGAGTCCAAAGGTGCTGCTCGCCGTCTTTGCGGAAGCGGTAAACTCCGCCGTCCGGCAAAAGCGGACTCTCGTTTTCGGCAGCCTCGCAACGGGCGTTCGCCTCGGCGGCGATCTCCGGCAATCCGATTCCGCCGATACGACTGGAAGTGCCGGGCAAATATGTGTCGATAAACTCGCGGGACAACCCGATCGCCTCGAATATCTGACCGGAACGGTAACTGCGCAAAGTCGAAATACCCATCTTTGACATAACTTTGAGCAACCCTTTGTCCACCGCTTTAACGTAATTCGTCGCCGCCGTCACCGGGTCAGCTGAAATCGCTTCGGAGCGACTCAAGTGAGACACGGTTTCTAACGCCAAATACGGGTTAATCGCGGTTGCACCATATCCGATAAGCAGTGCGAAATGCATAATTTCACGAACTTCGCCGGATTGCACGATCAAACCGACTTCAGGCCGCAACCCGGCTTCGGACAATGCCCGATTTACCGCCGCTGTCGCCAACAGCGACGGAATAGGCGTCGTACCCGGCGAAGGATTGCGGTCGGATAAAATAAGAATACGGCATTTGCCTTGTGCCGTTGCAATCGCTTCATCGGCAAGTTTTTTCAACGCCTCGGCAAGAGCCTCGCCGTCGCCGCCGGCAGGGAACTCCATCGGCAAAACTTTGGCCTGGAAACCGTCCACTCCGATATGACGCAACCGGGAAATTTCATCGTCGGTCAATATCGGTCTTTGAAGTTTAACCAGCCGGGCATGTGACGGGGTTTCCTCAAGAATATTGCCGTGATTGCCGATGTAGGTGAGCAAACTCATAACCAACTCTTCGCGGATCGGGTCAATCGGCGGATTGGTCACTTGCGCAAACAGCTGTTTAAAGTAGTTGAATAGCAGTTGCGGTTTGCTCGAAAGCACCGCCAAAGCCGCATCGTTACCCATTGAACCGACCGGCTCCTGCCCCTTGGTAGCCATCGGTCCGATCAAAAGCTCAATGTCCTCGCGGGAATAGCCGAAACGCTTCTGCATGGCAAGCAAATTGCCCGGAACATCGGCAGGGGTGATTTCCGAAAAAATCCCGTGTACCGTGATCTTGTTTTCCTCCACCCAACGGCGATAGGGCTTTTGCCGAGCAACGCGACTTTTGATTTCGCCGTCCAACAAAAAGCGGTGATTTTCCAAGTCGAGGAAAATCATTCCGCCCGGATAGAGCCGCCCTTTGCTGACCACTTCCGCCGGTTCAATGTCAAGCACCCCGGTTTCGGAGGCAAGTACAAACAGCCCGTCTTTGCAAAGTGTATAACGCGCCGGACGCAAGCCGTTGCGGTCGAGAATCGCGCAAGCGTTGACCCCGTCGCTCGCCGCCACGGCGGCAGGTCCGTCCCACGGCTCCATCAACGCGGAGTGGTACTCAAAAAATCCGCGCACATCGCGACCGAGATAGTAGTTTTTGCCCCACGCCTGAGGAATCAGCATCAGCATGGCGTGGGCAAGGTCGCGACCGGAGGCGACCAAAAGCTCAAACACGTTATCCAAAGATGCCGAGTCGCTCTGCCCCGGCGCGACCAGCGGCAAAAGTTTCGCCATGTCATCGCCGAAAAGTTTTGAGGCGAGATAAGGCTCGCGGGAACGCAAATTATTGAGGTTGCCGCGCAGAGTGTTGATTTCGCCGTTGTGTGCCAAATAACGATAAGGGTGGGCAAGTTTCCATGAAGGAAATGTGTTGGTACTGTAGCGTTGATGCACCAGAGCCAGAGGCGAGGTGAAATTCTCGTCGCCAAGGTCGGTGTAAAATTTTTCCAGCTGAGTTGCCAGGAGCAACCCTTTATAGACGACACTACGGCTGGACATACTGCAAATATACGCTTCAGGAACGGCTTTTTCGATCAAACGGCGCATGACAAAAAGTTTGCGTTCAAACGCGCCTTGGTCGGCAAACGCCTCGCCTCCGACAAAAAGTTGACGGATCGCCGGGCAACTCTCCCGCGCCGCTTTACCGATCTCACCAGGAACAGTGGGAACTTCGCGCCAAGCGAGTACTTGCCCGCCTTCGGCGATGACGATTCGCTCAATCTCACGCTCTTTGCCGTCGCCGCCGAAAATCATCGCAACGCCATATTTGCCCTTGGGCGGCAAATTCGCGATAGCCTTGCGGAAAAATCCATCAGGAATCGCCAAAAGCAAACCCGCGCCGTCGCCGGTATCCGGGTCGCCGCCCGATGCACCGCGGTGCATCAGCCGCTTCAACACGGTCAAGCCCATTGTTACAATTTTGTGAGACGGCACATTATTCAGGTCGGCGACCATGCCGACACCGCAGGCATCATGCTCGTTTTCAAAGCTGTAAAGACCGTTTTCCGCCACCGGGGGGCGGTCAAAGCGAACTTGTTGTCGTATCTTTTGCATATATTCAATATTCCCTTTCGACTTTTGACTTCCGAGAAATATAAGCAAATGGCGTGCCAGTTTGCACTTTGAGCAGGGAATCCTATACATTATAGTAAAATGGTTTTACAAAATTGTAAAACACTCCCCATGGTATTTACATTTTTGTAATAGAAAATCGCTTTTTTTTTCGTTTTTAGGCTCATTAAAACATTGGCACGGCTTTTGCTTACCTGTATATTACAGCAAAAACAATCGAATCACAGGAGGATTCAACTATGAGCAACCAGAATCGGATGAAAGCCGTCAATGCGGTGGCTGAACTTCATCGGGGCAAACCGATGGCTGCCGCACCCGTCAACCTCGATAGCTACGCCGAGGATGTCTTCAACACCGACTGCATGCGTGAATATCTGTCGAAATCCGTCTGTAAGAAACTGCTCGCGACGATCACCAAAGGCGAAGCACTTGACCCCGCCATCGCCGATGATGTCGCCCACGCCATCAAACATTGGGCTTTGGAGCGTGGCGCAACCCACTATACTCACTGGTTTCAGCCGCTGACCGGCTCCACTGCCGAAAAGCACGATGCGTTCCTCGAGCCGGAAGGAGCCAAAGCGATTATGAGTTTCTCCGGCAAAAATTTGATTGTCGGCGAACCCGATGCCTCAAGCTTCCCCTCCGGCGGATTGCGTTCGACCTTTGAGGCCCGCGGCTACACCGCATGGGATCCGACCAGCCCGGCGTTTATCAAACGTCATGAGAACGGCGCGACGCTCTGCATCCCGACCGCGTTTTGCAGCTACACCGGCGAAGCACTCGACAAGAAAACTCCGCTCTTGCGTTCCATGCAGGCACTCTCAATTTCCACTAAACGGCTGATGAAATGTTTCGGTCTGCCCGAAGAGCGGGTCACAATTACGCTCGGACCCGAGCAGGAATATTTCCTCATTGACAAGCACTTTTATTTGCAGCGTCCCGATCTCGTCCAGACCGGGCGTACCGTCTTTGGCGCGACCCCGCCGAAACATCAGCAGCTTGAAGACCACTACTTCGGCTCGATCAAGGGGCGGATTCTCGCGTTTATGACCGAAGTAGAACAGGAACTCTGGAAGCTCGGCATCCCGGCGAAGACCCGCCACAACGAAGTCGCCCCGGCGCAGTTTGAGCTTGCTCCGATGTTTGAAGAGTTGAACTTGGCGTGCGACCACAATATGCTGGTTATGGAAGTTTTGCGTCAGGTCGCCGATCGCCACGGTCTGGTCTGTCTGCTCCACGAAAAACCGTTCGCCGGAATCAACGGCTCCGGCAAGCACAACAACTGGTCGGTATCTTACGGCAACAAGAATCTGCTCAATCCGGGTAATGATCCCCACCAAAATGCGATCTTCTTATCAGTGCTTTCGGCGATTATCGAAGCGGTCGATTTGCACGCCGATATGTTGCGTGCCTCCGTCACCGGCGCAGGCAACGACCACCGTCTCGGTGCGAACGAAGCACCGCCGGCGATCATCTCTATGTATCTCGGCGACCAGCTCGCGGACGTGATCGATCAGCTCGAAAAAGGCACCCCGACCTCCAGCCGCCAACCCGGCGCGATGAAGATCGGGGCGGACACCCTCCCGCCGTTGCCGCGGGATGCGACCGACCGCAACCGCACCAGCCCGTTTGCCTTTACCGGCAACAAGTTTGAATTCCGCGCTCCGGGTTCAAGCCAGTCCTGCTCCGGTCCGAACACCATTCTCAATACTATCGTCGCCGAAGCGTTCGACCGCATGAGTGAGGTGCTTGAGAAGCTGAAAAAATCGGAGTTCAACGCCGGGCTTCAGAAGCATTTGCAGGGCATTATCAAAGCCCATAAACGCATTATCTTCAACGGCGACGGCTACACCGACGCGTGGACAAAAGAGGCGAAAAAACGCGGGCTGCCCAACGCCAAGACCACCATGGATGCGTTGCGTTGCTTGACCAAGCCGGAAAATGTCGCGGTACTTGAAAAATACGGTGTTTACAACCAGCGTGAACTCGAATCGCGTTTTGAGGTGTTCCTTGAGGAATATCATCGCCGGATTCGCATTGAGGGCGAAATCGCGCTTGAAATCGCCAACAGCATTATCGCCCCTGCGGTTGCTGCCGAATACGGCAAAGCGGCAAATGCGCTTTCCGCCGCGCAAGCTACCAAGCTCACCGCCGGTGCCGGCACAGTCAAAGCCACGGCGACCGCGCTGGGCAAAGGGTTGGACGACCTCAACAAAAATTGCGCCGCGCTGAAAAAAGCACTCGGCGGTATGCATGAGGAAATTCTCGCGGCGATGACCGATTTGCGCGGCACGGTAGATTCGCTTGAGCAACTCGTCGCCGATGAAAGTTGGCCGTTGCCGAAATATCGCGAAATGCTCTTTATTTACTAATAGAAAGGAGTCGGTTGCATGTCTGATTCGGTCAAGCACGAATGTGCGGTCAGCATGCTGCGGCTTCGCCGCGGCATTGACCACTTTGTCCGTAAATACAACACGCCGCTCTATGGCTACGAACGGCTCGCGCTGTTGCTTGAGAAGCAACACAATCGCGGGCAGGACGGCGCAGGCATGGCCTGCGTCCGTCTGAACCCGGAGCCGGGCGAACCGTGTTATGCACTGGAAAAGTCGAATCGGAAAATGCCGCTGGCCGACCTGCTCGAAAGAATCGGCAAAGATATGGTTTCAAGAGGGGATTCCCCGGAGGTACTCAAAGAGCATCCTTTTTGCGGGGAACTCTATCTTGGACATCTGCGTTATGGGACTTTTGGGCAACAAGGTATCGATGCCTGCCATCCGTTTGTGCGGCCAAGTTCATTTTTGAACCGCACTTTGCTGATGGCGGGCAATTTCAATTTAACCGATACCAGAAAAGTTTTTCAGCGTTTGCTCGATACCGGGCATCACCCGGTCAGCCGAGCGGACGGTTATCTGATTTTGCAGATGATCAGCTACTGTCTCGGTAAAGCTATTGACCGCAATGCGTACAACGTCAACCTCGCCGAAGTCCTCGCCGAAGCATGTGGAGAGTTCGACGGGGCTTTTACGCTTTGCGGTTTGCTCGGTGACGGAAGCAGTTTCGCGATTCGCGATGCGGCGGGAATCCGTCCCGGATATTTTTATTTTGACGATGAAGTCGCTGTGGTGAGTTCGGAGCGTCCCGCCATTCAGGCGGCATTTGACTGCACCACCGCCGAAGTACGCGAACTACCGCCCGGAGAGGCACTTATTATCGGACGGGACGGTAAGGTCGAGTTTCAACCTTGCTTGCCCAAGAAGCCGTTGCGGCGTTGTGTTTTTGAGCGCATTTATTTTTCGCGTCCGAACGATGCGGATATTCACCGCGAACGGCGTGCCCTCGGTCAGAAATTAGTTCCATCCTTGCTTAAAGAGGTCAATTCCGATTTTGAAAACACCTTGTTTTCTTACATTCCCAACACTGCGCAAGTGAGTTTTCACGGGTTGCTTGATACGTTAAATCGTATCGCCTGCAACAACGGGCAAATCGTCCGTTTTGGACAAATCGCGATCAAAGATGCCAAATTCCGCACTTTTATCGCCGATGCCGCCAGCCGACGCAAGTTTTACATGCACATCTACGATGTCACATACGGGTTGATCCGCCCCGGGACGGACACCCTGGTGGCACTTGACGACTCTATCGTACGCGGCAATACACTAAAGAATGCGATTTTGCCGATTTTTGACCGGCTCAACCCCAAAAAAATCGTCATTGCTTCGGCGGCTCCGCCGATCAAATATCCGGATTGCTACGGCATTGACATGGCAAGCCTAAAAGAGTTGGTCGCTTTTGAAGCCGCCGTCGATCTGCTCAAAGAAAATGGTCGCACCGCCATTCTTGAACGTTGCTTTGAGAATGCCAAACGCGAACTTGCCGGTGATCCCGAAGCTATGACCAATTGCGTGCGTCCGATTTACGACGAATTTTCCGATGCCGAACTCTCGGCGGCAATCGGTCGGAGATTGCGTCCGGAGGGTATGCGTGCCGAGTTCGCGGTGGTGTTCCAGAGTTGCGCCGATCTTGCGGAGTGTTGCCCGGAACATACCGGGGACTGGTATTTCACCGGGAATTATCCGACCCCCGGCGGATTCCGGGTGGTGAACCGCGCTTTGGTGAATTATATGGAGAACATCGACGCACGGGCATATTAAAAGAATTCGTTCTAAAAAAATAAGGGTAGCTCTAAAAACTGGTTTTAGCTAAAAATCAGCAGATTCTCAACTTGGAGGTGCGATTTTGCAAGTAGCTGCCTAACATAGAGTTAACCAGCTATGCGCAAAGTCACACATACAATTGTGAGCAACAATTTTTAAAGCTTATCAACTAATAATGGAAATGTTATGACGAAGCACCGGAAACCAGTCGCGCAGTTGAAAAAAATCGGGGATATTGGAAAAAATATCTACGTTTTTTTTCGACAAGTGAGTGGCTAATCTGGGCAAATCAGAGCGTTTTCGTTTATTAGTTGATAAGCTCTTAGCCAAATTTCCAGTTTTTAGAGGTAGCCATAATGGATTTTTTGGATTTTTGCGCTATATTAACGATTGGTCTGCGATAGACGACATAAAAGCGCGAAAATCTGATCAATTTTTATATATCACAGGAGTATTACATGTATCACTGGAAACAGCAGCGGGAGCGTGCCGCGTTTCTCGCGCTCGCAAACGGTGCGATTTTTCGAGGGTGGAGTTTCGGTGCCCCTATCGACACAACCGGCGAGGCGGTGTTTAATACCGGCATGAGCGGTTATCAGGAAATTCTTACCGACCCTTCTTACACGGGGCAATTCGTCACTTTAACCGCCCCGGAAATCGGAAATTACGGTTGCAATCCGCAGGATGTCGAATCCCGCGGATTATTTTTGAACGGGCTGATCATCCACGAACTCAATGAACCCTCCAATTTTCGGTCGGAAATTTCTCTGGCGGAATATCTGAAAAGCAACGGTAAACCCGGAATCGCCGGAGTAGACACCCGTCGCCTCACTCTGATGTTGCGCGACGAAGGCAGCATGAAGGCGTATCTTCACGTCAGCGATGAGCCGATCACCGAAGCCGAAGCGGTCAAACGCGCCCGCGATTGGGAGGGGCTTGACGGTCAGGATTACGCCGCAAAAGTAACCACTTCCGAACGCTATAATTGGAACGAAGAGGGCGAGTTCAAAGTAGTTGCGTTCGATTACGGAATCAAGTACAACATTCTTCGCGGGATGGCGGAGAACGGAATGCGCGTGACCGTGTTACCCGGCACGGCGACTGTGGCTGATGCACTCGCACTCGCGCCCAACGGAGTTTTCCTTTCCAACGGTCCGGCCGATCCGGCGGCATTACATTATGCAATCAAAAATATTCGAGAGCTTATCGGCAAAGTTCCGCTCTTTGGCATCTGCCTCGGTCATCAACTCTTCGGGATTGCCTCGGGGGCGGAGTGCGGGCGGCTCAAATTCGGTCATCACGGTTGCAACCACCCGGTTCGTAATTTGTTGACCGGCAAAGTCGAAATCACATCGCAAAATCACAACTTCGCGCTAAAGGAAGATACTTTGCCCGGCACGCTCGAAATAACGCATATGAATTTGAATGACAATACAATCGAAGGGATCCGCCACAAAACGGAACCTGCCGCCGCCGTCCAATTTCACCCGGAGGCGGGGCCCGGACCGAATGATGCTGTTTCTATCTTCCGGGATTTTCGGAAACTTATGGAGCGTTGAAGAGTATGACCAAGCACATTTTTGTAACCGGAGGCGTAGTTTCCAGCCTCGGCAAAGGGATCACAGGGGCGGCATTGGCAATGTTGCTCGCCAAGCGCGGTTATCGCGTTGCCATGCAAAAGCTCGACCCTTATTTGAACGTTGACCCCGGCACGATGAGTCCTTATCAGCACGGCGAAGTTTATGTGACCGACGACGGGGCGGAGACCGATCTTGACCTCGGGCATTATGAGCGTATCGCCGGAGTTGTCTGCTCAAAAGCAAGCAATTTTACCAGTGGGAAAATTTACGGCAGCGTCATTGCCCGGGAGCGTTCCGGCGGGTATCTCGGCGGCACGGTGCAGGTCATTCCGCATATCACCGATGAAATCCGGCGGGCGATGCAGTCGCTTCATAGTCCGCAAGTCGATATTGCCATTACTGAAATCGGCGGCACCGCCGGCGACATCGAAAGTCTGCCGTTTCTCGAAGCGGCACGGCAATTCAAGCTTGCGGCTCGCAAGGACGATGTGATTTTTATTCATCTCACGCTCGTACCCTACATTCGCGCCGCAAAGGAGCTCAAGACCAAACCGTCGCAACACTCGGTTTCGACATTGCGGAGCATCGGTATTGTGCCGGATATTTTAGTCTGCCGCACTGAGTTGCCTATGGAGCCGGATCACTTCAAAAAGCTTTCGATTTTTTGCAACATCCCGGAAGATTACGTAATTGAAGAACTCGATGTAAAAAATTCCATTTACGAAGTCCCGCTCGAATTGGCAGAGCAAAAGCTCGATTTAAAAGTCCTTGATTTGTTGCGGCTCGAACCCGGCAAGCTGGATTTAAACAACTATCGCAAATGGCTCGACGGAGTGTTGCACCCCAAGGTCGAATGCACAGAAGCGGAAGTGGGCAAGTATATCCGTCACCAAGAATCCTACAA
>JAISIP010000034.1 GCA_031261965.1 Victivallales bacterium
GGTATAGTGAAGTTTTTTTGCGGTTTCCAGTATCTTTTTTCGGGTTTCCTCGGAGGTGTGACGATCGGCGTTTCTCCCGTTCAACACCCGGGAAACGGTACTTGTTGCCACTCCTGCGTGAGCGGCTACATCTCTGATATTTGCTTTTTTATCGCGGGTCATTGTAATTAATTCCTTGTTTAGGCAACATGTTGCCTGATTGTTCAATAAAAAAACGCAACCGGCGTTCCGATAAAATCGCTCTTCTGTTATAAACACAGGATATAGGCAACATGTTGCCCATGCATTCGACACAAACCAAATGATGCGTTGTTTGATTTGCTTTAATTATGACACATATTTGCGGCATTGTCAATAGGCAAACAAGAAAAAAGGACAAAAATTTCCAAAATTGTCCAGTTTTAGGCACATTGCACCGGGTGTGTACCCGGTGATTCGCCATATCATCCTATTGTTGGAGCGTTTGTGCAAAGCTCAATAGTTTCGTCTCCGCCATGGCGGGGGCGAGAAGTTGAAGTCCGACCGGCATTTTACTTTTGGAGTCAATTCCGGCGGGAATGCTGATTCCGCAATTGCCCGAAAGATTCAAGGCGATAGTAAAGATGTCCGACAAATACATTTGCAACGGATCGCTTTTTTCGCCGAACTTAAATGCAACTGTCGGAGTGACCGGGGTCAACAACACATCGCACTGTTTAAACGCCTCCTCAAAATCGCGCCGGATTAGCGTACGCACTTTTTGCGCCCTGAGATAGTAGGCATCGTAATAACCGCTTGATAGCACATATGTTCCGAGCAGAATCCGCCGTTTCACTTCATCGCCGAAGCCTTCGCCCCGCGACTGAAAATAAGTATCGACGAGATCTTTGCCGTTGACGCGTTTGCCGTAACGAATGCCGTCAAAACGGGCGAGGTTGGCACTCGCCTCCGCCGTGGCGATAATATAATACACAGCAACCGCGTATTTAGTGTGGGGTAAACTGACTTCAACTATTTCAGCTCCAAGGCTTTTTGCTTTATCAATGCTGCGTTGAAGCACTTTTTCAACGCCGGAACTCAGCCCGCCGTCGGTGAAATACTCTTTGGGTAGACCGATTTTAACGCCTTTAAACGATTTCGGCGCATTGCGTACCGCTTCGGCGAAATTTGTAGTCTGATTCGGCAGTGAGGTTGAATCCAGCGGATCGTGTCCGGCAATGGTATCCAACAAAATCGCCGCATCTTCGACATCGCTGGTCATCGGACCGATCTGGTCGAGACTTGATGCGAACGCCACGAGTCCGTTTCGGGAAACCCTCCCATAAGTCGGTTTCACCCCGACAATTCCGCAAAAAGCGGCGGGCTGACGGATTGAACCGCCGGTGTCGCTGCCGAGTGCGCCCGCCGCGAATCCTGCACCGACGCAAGCGGCTGAGCCACCCGAAGAACCTCCCGGAACCCGTTGCGGGTCATGGGGATTGGTGGTTTTCTGAAACGCGCTGTTTTCGCAAGACGACCCCATGGCAAACTCATCCATATTGAGCCGTCCGAACGGGATGAAGCCCTGAGATTTCAGCTTGGCGATCACTGTTGCGTCATAGGGCGAAATCACCGGCTCAAGAATTTTTGACGCGCAAGAGCAACTTTCCCCCGCCGTGACAATGCAATCTTTTACCCCGATCGGAATGCCGTCGTAAAAACTGAGCGGATTTCCGGTGGCGCGACGGCGGTCGGACTCCTCGGCATTGCGCATAACTCTTTCTTTGTCAAGCTTTAGGAATGCCTTGACCACGCCGTCGTTTTGGTCGATGCGATTGATGTATTCCGCTACGAGTTCGCCGACGGTGTAACTCTTTGCCGCAAGATCTTGCGCAATGGCGTGAATCGGTCGATTTTTAAGTTCGGGCATAGCCATGACTAATTGCTCCCTTCGCCGGGAAGAACCTTGGGGATTTTAATGAGTTCTTCGTCGATCAACGCTGGAGCGTTGCCGAGCATTTGTTCTCGGGTGTTCGATACTTCCGGCGTGTCTTCGCGCCAAACGTTGGACAACGCAGTGGCGTGTGCCGTCGGCTCAACCCCGGTCAAGTCCAGTTCACTCAAGGCGGCGATATATCCGACGATGCTTTCGAGGTCTTTTTGAAGTTTCGGTTTTTGTTCTTCGGAAATTTCAAGACGCGACAGCTTCGCCACATAGCCGACATCGATGCGCGGTTCTTCCATGGCTAATACCTGATTTTACTTGCTCTGTTCGAGCGTAAGCGTCTGGGTTACAAGATCGCAAATTTCGGACGGTCCGAAATATTGAATCGGACCGGGATAGATGTAGGCGGTCTCTTTTGCCCATTCGCCCCGCTTGGAGGCAAAAAACTGGAACGGCTTGCCCTCAAGTTCCACCAGCGCTTTGCGAATTACCGGCTTGTCGTGACCGTGACGGCGTTCGATGTTCATCATCATGGTAATCGGGATACCTCCGGCGATCCATTCGGAGGCGGGGCGGGTCGTGTTGCGGACGCTGGACATATAGCCGGTACGCCCCGCGCCGATCAGCGCGGCGG
Source organism: Victivallales bacterium (assembly GCA_031261965.1). Taxonomy (GTDB): domain Bacteria; phylum Verrucomicrobiota; class Lentisphaeria; order Victivallales; family Victivallaceae; genus Victivallis. The sequence goes on from JAISIP010000034.1 coordinate 2,538, forward strand.
CGTTGTACCCGAGGCTGTAGCAGTAGTCGGCATCGTAGTTCGACGGGGCGGCACAACGCCCTTCATATCCGAAAAAGTGAACTTGAGTGCTGAATTTGCCGTTGAACTTGCCTTCGGCTTTCATCGCTTTGAGTTTGGTTGCGACCATTTCGGCGAGCATTTTTTCGGTTTCAATCAGCGAAACCTGAACGTTGCCGTGGGGGTCGCGATCGTTGCAAAGCTGCATTTGAATTCCGGCAGGCAAGGTTGCAAAGACGGCGGCGGACTCCTTGGAGAGATTCGCCAGCGCGAATTTGACTTTGTCGGCTTTGTCCATGGCGTTGACTTTGTCGGCGTTGGCTGCCAACAAATCGTTCAACTCGGAGATCAATACTTTGATTTCCGGCACAAACTCAATGAGTCCTTCGGGAATTAAGGCTACGCCGAAATTCATTCCGGCAGCGGCGCGATTTGCCACGACTTCGGCGATATAATCGACAATTTGCGCGAGGGTCATTTTTTTGACGGCGACCTCTTCGGAGATAATCGCGATGTTCGGCTGTGTCTGCAATGCGCATTCAAGTGCAATGTGCGAGGCGGAGCGTCCCATAAGTTTGACAAAGTGCCAATATTTTTTAGCGGAGTTGGCGTCGCGTCCGATGTTGCCGATCAGTTCGCTGTAGACACGACAGGCGGTGTCGAAGCCGAAACTGCTCTCGATCCATTCGTTTTTGAGGTCGCCGTCGATGGTTTTGGGGCAACCGATAACCTGAATCGGGATGTTGTGCGATTTGAAATATTCCGCGAGCATACACGCGTTGGTATTGGAGTCGTCTCCGCCGATAATGACCAGTGCGGAGATGTTGAGTTTTTCGCAGTGCTTGCGAGCCAATTCAAACTGCTCATCGGTTTCAAGTTTGGTTCTGCCCGAACCGATCATATCGAATCCGCCGGTATTGCGGTGGGAGTCGATGACATCCGCCGAGAGTTCGACAAATTCATTTTTGACCAAACCGTCCGGTCCTTTGAGGAAACCGTAGAGTTTGCTCGCGTTATTCAACGATTTGATTCCGTCGTAAAGTCCGGCGATGACGTTGTGACCGCCGGGTGCTTGCCCGCCGGAGAGAATCACTCCGACGTTGATCGGCGAAGTGGTTTCGCCCGTGCCGGCTTCAAAAGTGAGAACCGGGCTGCCAAAAGTGGTTTTGAAAATCGCTTTGACCTTTTCGACATCGGCGACAGCGGTGGTCGGTGCTCCTTCAAGAACCTTGACTTTTGCGCCTTTTTCCAGCGCGGGCGGGAGTTTCGGGGTGTAGGCGGCACGTGCTTTTTGCAAAGAAGAGATACTCATAATACAATCATCCTATGTCAAAATTGTAATTGTAATAATCTTAGGGTATCTCTAAAAACTGGCTTGAGATGAAAAATCAGCATGTTCGCAATTTGGAGGTGCGATTTTGCGCGTATCTGGTTAACTCGCCTGTTAGCCAGATACGCGCAAGGTCGCGCATACGAATGCGAGATGTGATTTTTAGCCAAGCTTCCAGCTTTTAGAGATATCCTCTGCATAAAATACTCCGCAAAATGAGAATTATCAAGGCAATTTGTCTCAAAAAAACTCTTAATTGACGATTTTATCGACAGCTTATCTTGAAAAGCGACGCATTTCGGGTTACATTGATGAAATGAAACACTAATGATCAGGCACATCTATGAAAATACTGCTCTTGGAAGATGATTTGCAAACCGCCGCGTTTATCCGCAAAGGGTTGGAGCAAGCTGGGTTTGCAGTGGCGCACTCAAGTGACGGAAAATCCGGGCTGATTATGGCGCAGGAAGAGGATTTCGATCTCGGAATCGTCGATGTGATGCTCCCGCGTCTCGACGGTTTCAGCGTGGTGAAAAAGCTTCGCGAGACGAAACCGAGCGTTCCGGTAATTATCTTAAGTGCCCGGGATGCGGTCGAAGACCGGGTCAACGGGTTGCAGTGCGGCAGCGATGATTATATGACCAAGCCGTTTGCGTTCGTCGAACTCTTGGCGCGGATTCACGCACTGTTTCGCCGGGCGTCGGCGGCAGCCGAGCCGACGGTGCTGATCCATGAGGATTTGACGCTCGATTTACTTAGCCGCAAGGCCAATCGCGGTGGAGTTCGGCTCGATTTGCAGCCACAGGAGTTCTCGCTGTTGGAGTTTTTGATGCGCAACGCGGGAAAGGTGGTATCCAAAACGATGATTATGGAACATGTCTGGGAGTATAACTTTGACCCTCAGACGAATATTGTCGAAACCCGGATCTGCCGATTGCGTGACAAGGTGGACAAGCCTTTTCCCAAAAAAATGATCCGAACCGTCAGAGGTTTCGGATATGTCTTGGAATAAATTCCGTTTTTTTTCAAAATTGCGGTTCAAGGCGGCTTTTTGGTACCTTGCACTCTTCGCCGCTTCGTCGGTGTTGCTGTTCTATTTAATCTCGCGCTACGTGGCGACAGATATGTTGCGAATCACCGATTGGCTGCTTGAATCGACGGTGCGGGATTTTACCGCCTCTTACCTTACCGGGAAAAATACGGCGCGTTACGGGCGGGCGATCAGCTCGTCCGATGTTCCCAAACCGGATATTTCGGCATTTCAGGCGCATTTGCCCGGTGTTGAGTTGCTGGCGGCTTACCGCAGTCAGTTGGGGGCGAATTTCTATTATACTTTATTCGGCAGCCGGGGCAAGGAGCTGTATGAATTTCGCTTGGGCGAAAACGACATCGCCTACAGCCGATTGTTGCACCCTGAGCAAAATTTGCCGTTTTTGCGCAAGGAGTTTGCCGACAAGCTTCAATCGTTCGGCTCTGACAATGTTTACTTCCGATTTTACACCCCGGATGGTTCGCTCTTTGAAAGCAACGAGTTGCGCAAAGGCTCAGGCGGGTCGAATCCCGGACTTTCCACGGAGACGGAAAACGGGCGGGAATACCGGGTAATGCGGCAAGCCTTGTTTGACGGTTCGGTTATTGAGGCTGGAAGGTCATTGCGATTTGTCGAAGAGCGACTCACGATGTACACGCATATATTTTTGATGTTTCTCGCTACAGTGCTGATGTTCGGAGCGGTGGCGGGCTATCTGATTGCCTGGAAATTGACCGCAGGAATCGAACGGGTGAGCGACACGGCGCGACGCATTGCCGACGGCGATCTTTCACTTCGGGTAAAACTTAAACATGAAGCGGTCGAGGTGGATCAGTTAGTGGATGCGTTTAACGCCATGAGCGAAAACAACGAAAATTTAGTGACCGAGTTGCGTACTGTGACCGACGATATTGCCCACGATTTGCGTACCCCGTTGACCCGAATGCGGGGGCAGGCGGAGATCGCCGCGGCAGGCGACACCGATCTTGACGGATTTCGGGAGATGTGCGGAGCGGTTGCCGAGGAGTGCGACTCGATGATGCGGTTGATCAACGAGATGTTGGAGATTACCCGCACGGAGTCGTCGATCAACCGGTTGCTGAGAGTCGAATTTTCTTTGACCGAGCTGATTCGTCAGGCGGGGATGCTTTTTTGCGAGTTGGCTGAAGACCGGGGAATCAAACTGGAAGTGGCGATCCCGGAGCAGGAGATTTTATTGCGGGCGGACAAAGTTAAAATCCAGCGATTGGTGGCGAATTTACTGGACAACGCATTGAAGTTCACTTTGCCCAACGGGGTGGTTTATCTGTCGCTTGCCAAACGCGACGACTCTACGCTGATTGCGGTTCGCGATTCTGGTTGCGGTATCGCGCCGGAGGATGCGGAGAGGATTTTTAAGCGGTTTTACCGTTGTGACGCGAGTCGGACGCTCCCCGGCAACGGTCTTGGCTTGGCGATGGTGCAGGCGATTGCCAACGCTCACCGCGCTAAAATTGAGCTGGAGAGTTCTCCGGGGGAGGGGAGCTGTTTTACGGTGATTTTTCCGCCGGAGTAAAAGCAGGTAGTCATATGGGTTTATTTCAGTTACATTCACCGTATGCACCCGCCGGGGATCAACCTCAGGCGATTGCAAAAATGGTGGAAAATTTACGCAATTTTCAGAGGTATCAAACCTTGCTCGGCGTGACCGGTTCAGGTAAAACCTTTACGTTGGCGAATGCGATTGCGCAAGTGGATCGCCCGGTGTTGGTGCTTTCGCACAACAAGACTTTGGCGGCGCAGCTTTACAGCGAGTTCAAGGCTTTTTTTCCGGAAAATGCGGTGGAGTACTTCATCAGTTATTACGACTATTATCTGCCGGAGTCCTATATTCCGCAGACCGATACATATATCGCCAAAGACGCTTCAATTAACGAGAATATCGAGAAATTGCGCTTGTCCGCCACCGCAAGTTTGGTGGAGCGGCGGGATGTGATTGTCGTAGCGAGTGTTTCGTGCATTTACGGCTTGGGTTCGCCGGATGATTACGCCGATCTTTGCGTGCGTATCGAGATCGGCGACACCACCGGGCGAAATGAAATTTTACGCCGCCTGGTGGATATTCAGTATAACCGCAACGATGTCGCGCCGGAGAAAGGGGAGTTTCGGGTTCGTGGAGACTTGGTCGATGTGTATGAGCCGCAACGCGATGAGTATATAAGAATTTCATTTTTCGGCGACCAGATTGAGTCGATCGAACGGCGCGAAGTTCGTTCCAACCGGGTCAAAACCCGCCCCAAAGTGGTCACGATGTTCCCGTGCAAACACTTTGTTTTGCCGCCGGAGCGAATCGAAAGCGCGTCATCGGCGATTCTGGGCGAGATGGCGGAACGGGTCGCTTATTTTGAGCAAAACAATCTGTTGGTGGAAGCGCAAAGAATCTACCAGCGGGTGAATTACGACCTTGAGATGATGAAAGAGATCGGCTATTGCAGCGGTATAGAAAATTACTCCATGCACTTGGCGAATCGCCGACCGGGGACGCGACCGTACTGTCTCTTTGATTTCTTCCCCAAGGATTTTTTGACGATAATCGATGAATCGCACGTGACCTTGCCGCAACTTCAAGCGATGTATCGCGCCGACCGCAACCGCAAACAAGTGCTGATTGACCACGGTTTCCGCCTGCCGTCGGCGTTGGAAAATCGCCCGTTGCAATTTGAGGAGTTTCAGGAGATCACCGGGGAGACGATTTTCGTCTCCGCTACGCCGGGGGAATTTGAGTTGGAGCGTTCCGGCGAGCCGGTGGAGTTGATTGTGCGTCCGACCGGGTTGCTCGACCCGGTGATCGAAATCCGACCGCTTGAAGGGCAAGTTGACGATGTGATTGCCGAAGTTCGCAACGCGGCGGAAAAAAAGGAACGGGTGCTGATTACCACGTTGACCAAAAAAGCCTCGGAGCGACTGTCCGATTACTTTAGGGAGCTAAATATCAAAGCGGCGTATTTGCATAGTGAACTTGATGCTCTTGAACGAGTTAGAGTGCTGAATAAATTGCGCGACGGTGACTTCGATTGTGTGATTGGCATTAATCTTTTGCGAGAGGGAATCGATCTGCCGGAAGTGGCGATTGTGGCGATTCTCGATGCGGATAAAGAGGGATTTTTGCGTTCGGAACGCTCGTTGGTGCAGACGGTCGGGCGGGCGGCGCGAAACAAGGCGGGCAGGGCGATTCTCTACGCCGACAATGTTACTCCAAGTATGAAAAAGTTGATTACGCAAACCAATGCACGGCGCAAACGGCAGGAAGAGTATAACACAGAACACGGAATTATCCCCGAGACGATCAAAAAGAATCGCAGCTTTACCATCGGCGAGATCGTCGCACCCGGTGCAGACGGGAAACAAAAACGCCGAATGCCTAAATTGGCGGAAAATATGTTCACCGACGCTACCGACATCGACGACCTCGGATTGACGGACAAGGAGCTTGACGCGCTTATCGGCGAACTCACCGGCGAAATGCGTTCGGCGGCGGAATCGCTGGAGTTTGAACGCGCCGCCGATTTGCGCGACCAGATTCGCAAGTTGCGCCGTCCTTGAAAAATTGTTTGTGCGAGTGTATATTATTTGGATTCATGTAAGAATTAATTGATTATAAGGAGTTAGACTAAGATGTTCAGTGCTTCCGACCTGAAAAAGGGGCTTAAGATTGAGATCGACGGTATGCCGTGCGTTATTACCGAGTTCGATTTTTGCAAACCGGGCAAGGGAACCGCGCTTTATCGTTGCCGTATGCGCAATTTAGTGAACGGTTCGGGTATGGAAAAGACCTACCGCCCGACCGACAAAATCGAGAAACCGAATCTGGAGGAGCGCGAGATGTACTACTCCTACTTCGACGGGCATCATTATATATTCAGCGACCCGACCACTTTTGAAGAGATGGCGGTATCCGCCGAGGCACTGGGTAATCAGGTCAACTTTTTGATCGAGGAGAGCCTCTGCAATTTTCTGCTTTTCAACGGTGAACCGATTGAAATCACGTTGCCGACCTTTATCGAAAAAGAGATTGTTGACACCGAACCGGGAGTTCGCGGCGATACGGCGACCAACGTCACCAAACCGGCGAAGATCGATAACGGCTACGAGATTCAAGTGCCGCTCTTTATCAATCAAGGCGATGTGGTAAAAATCGATACCCGTACCGGGGCTTATTCCGAGCGTATCAGCAAAGCATAACGCCAATTCATCTATATCGGACGGCAGTAAAAATTTCCGGCTTTGTTGTCGGATGATTTTAGGCTACCTCCAAAAAC
>JAISIP010000139.1 GCA_031261965.1 Victivallales bacterium
GCCATTCACTTGTCGAAAAAAATCGTAGATATTTCTTCCAATATCCCCGATTTTTTTCAACTGCGCGACTGGTTGCCCGGTGCTTCGTCATAACACTTCCATTATTAGTTGATAAGCTCTTATTCTATTTCAACTTCGATATGATGTGTTTCCCGCTTGGTTTTAGGCGGGGGAATCAGGTTTGAAGTCAACTTTTTGCCGTCTAACTTCAGAACGTTTTTCCCGGTGCGTTTGATCTTTATATGGTAAGTCGAACCGCGCCAAACCCGTTCAAGCGATGCTTCATGCCACGCTTTGGGCAAACACGGCGCGATTTTCAGCCCGTCGATTTCCGGCTTCAAACCGAAAATCCGCTGCGCTAAATTCATCACAAACCACGCCGGAGCACCGCTGCTGGTGAAATTGCTTGAACGTCCCGGCTGTGCGCCATAGGGCGACTGATAGTAGTTGCACCACCATAACGGCGTGCTGTGCCTTATGTCGTATTTTTTGCCGTCGGAAGCGATTGAAACGGTCTTTTGGATAATCTCCAACGCACCGTCGGGGTCGCCCATTTCCAAATGCGCCGCGGCAAGCATCATCGAGCCGTGGGTATAGCACGAGCCATTTTCGCCGCAACCCGGGCGTTTCGCCGACTCCCGACCGATTCCCTCGCGTTCGACCAGATAGGGTGATCCGTACAACGCCGGACCGAATTCGCTCATACAACGTTTGGCAACTTCATTCATGATACTTTTTTTGCGCTTGGAGTCCGCCACGTCCGCAAGCACCGCCCACGCCTGCACCAGCATGCTGATTTTGGCGTCCGGGTCTTTTGCCGTACAAAACTTCACCCCGTCATCGGTGATTCCGCGAATATACCATTTGCCGTCCCAGCCGTTGCGATTGAGGGCGTTGGCGACTTCGCTCGCCCCGTATTCCAAACGTTCCGCCCGCATTTCATACCCGGCTTGACGCATGATGTTCCCAAACATCTTTACTGCCCGCACCGCCGCCATAGCCGTCCAGCAGGATTCGCCGATGCCGCGTCGTCCGGCCTTTTCCAGCGGGTCGCTCCAGTCGCCGTCCAAAAAGCGGATGAAACCTTGGATTCCGCGTTGGCTAAGTGTCCAAATCAGACCGCCTTCGACCGCTTCGAGTACCGAAATCTCCCGATTCCGCGCCGGGTTGAAGACTTTTTTGTCGAGAAAACCGAGATCCCCGGTTTCGAGAATGTATTCCGCCGTACTCATACCCAGCCAGCAGCCGATGTCGTTGTGGCGTTGTTTAAAATAGAACGCCATATTTGCCGGTACGCTCTTGCCTTTGGCGGTGGTGCGGGGGACGAATCCGTCAGCCTGGGTCAAGGCGCAAAGTTGCAAAATCCATTTGCGGGCGAATTGGGGGTCGAACTGCAAATTGCCGCTGCCGTCCTGAAGGTGGTTGCGCCAAAGGTAGACATTCCAATTTCTGCCGTTCAAATTCTGATGAAACAGCTGAAGCCGCGTCCAGCAGTTGTAGGCGATATTGAGGTTGTCATCGGGGGTTTTGATTTTTGAGCCTTTGAGAGCTTCCTTATAGAATTTTACACTGATTTTCAGGCTGTCAATGGCGCGTTTTTCGGTGAAGCTTTTGGCAAATTGAACAGCTTCTTCGATCGTGTCGGCGATTCCCAACTCAAAGTAAACCGAAAAGGTCTCCCCCGCCGGAATTGTGATAGTATAACGCATAGCGAATACCGGCGGAGTCGCGCAGGCTTCCTGATTTGCCAATTTGCCAGGATTACGCACCGCGTCCGCCTCGGCAAGCGTCACGTCCGCGCCGAAAAAGTCGTCGCGGGAACCGCAAAAACTCTCCGGCTTAAGCCGGGATACAAAATACGCCGCGTACCGGTTGGGGGCGCATTCGGAATGATAGCGGCGCATTGCCATGGCTTTCGCTTCGGGGTGAAACTCGGTGTGGTCGAGCTGAGAGCCGTTGTCCGCCCCGGCAAGGCGGATAAATTGACAGGCGGTCAACTCAAAAGTATGGGCGATTTTGTCGCGATTGGTGATTTGCACATGGTTGATTTCAGCGTACGAATCCGGGTTCATCCCGATTGTGACCACGCTTTCGATCTTGCCGGAACGGGTTTCAAAAATCGAACGCCCCGGCAGTTGGCGGCAAATGGAATATTTCGACGCATCCGGTGCTTCCATGCCGGTGAGCGAACGCACCGAACCTGCTTGATCGCGCAAAAAATAGGTTCGCCCGGCGGCAATCATATTTTGGTCGTAATTGTAGTAACTGCCGCCGCCGCCGCGTTGGGAAATCTCCATGCGACACAAACCGTCGCGACTGAAAAAAAAGTTATTCCAATTAAAAGGAGTCCGCTGATCGGAAATCAACAACTCTGTTCCAGCGGAGTTAAATTCACCCCATCGATTCTTCAACATAATAAAATACCTTTCCTATTTCTCTTTTTCAACCGCATTTACCGCGGCTTTATCGGCGAGCGATACGTTGCCTTCGACCACGCCGTTATCCAGCGCGTTCGCTTTTCTAAGTGCCAGATCGCGGAACAATCTTCGCAGATCTTTGATTCCGCCGATTAAAAACCAGACAGTGGTTATAACCCCGATCGGACCGGGAATTAACACCTGGGTGGCGAAAAAGTATTTGCCCCACCACTCAGGTTGCCAAGTGACAAAAAATGTACTTGCAATTACCAAAAGAAAGGCGAGTACAAACTTGTAGCCAAAGGTGTAACCGAACAAGGCGTAGGCGATAATCTTGTCGCCTCTGGTGTAGTCCGGCGTGATTCCGATAAGTTTGGAGAAAACCGTTTTGGGAGTCCATTTCGTCTGGATTTTTTTGTCGTCGTTGTCAAAGTTATACTTGCCCCGGTGCAGCATTCTCTCCAGATTATACGGTTGGCGATAGGTGATCCACGAAAAAAGGCAGTACATCGCCAAACTGCCTATTGTTGCGATAAACGAAATTTCGCGGGAGTTGATCGGGAATTTGATCGGATCCATCGTCCAGACTATGTACGGGTTGAACGGGTTGGAAATCGTCTCTAAGAACGTCCCCAACGGCTCGGACAGATTGTAAGCATGAAGGAACGGATAGATCGTTTCCGCCCAAATTCTTTGCACAACAAATCCTCCGCCGGAGAGCAACGCGCCGGTGAGCAACGCGGCATAAGCTCCGGCGGTAGTGCCGAACCGGCTGTAAAGACCGAAGATCATCACCGACCCGGCTCCGCAAATCCAAATCGAAGTGGTGATGTTGACAAAAAGTTGAATATAATCCATTTGTGCAAGAAAAATCGAACCCAAAAAGAAGATCAGCGCGACCACGACAGTCATCCGGCGCAAACATCTGACTTGTTGCTCCGGGGTAAATTGCTGTTTGCGCAAAGGTACGACAATATCTTGCACAATCGTGGCAGCGGAGTTAAAGATGCGCGAGTCGTCGGTCGAAAGCATAAGCATAATCATCAACAACGCAAACAATCCGAGCATGGCGGGCGATAAAATGTTACGCAACGCCACCGGTAGCATATTTTGATTGTAGAGACTCCGATATTGCTGAAAAAGTTTATTCGCCTTGCCGGAATCATCCATATTTTCGTTCATCGCCGTAAGCGTGGTGTCGAGAAACGGGGTGTCGAAATTCTTGATTCTTTTTAATATGGTCTGGTCGATTTCATTTGCCGAAAGCAACGGAACTTTGGCGGTGGATTCGACAATCGCATCGCGTACTTTGGAATCCGGTGCGATCTCCTCGGCGATCCGGCTGGAAAGCTGCAATCGAATATCGTAAGCCTCTTCTCTAAAGTCGGAGTGATTCATCACCGTGATCACCGCCACGGCGACCAAGGTACACATCACGATACTCAACCCGGTACGCCATTCCGCTAAAATACCCGCCATTTTTTGCTCGTGCGGAGTTCTCCCGGCGCCACTGGTGCCGTTGCCGTACCAGACCGCAGTACTCATCGGGCGGGCGATCAACACCACGATCAGGGCGAATAAATTGAAGTCGCGCAAATTAGCTATGTCGTACGGATTGAGAAAACTTTCGCCGGGTGCGTGGGCTTGCAACGTCGGAGTGACCTCGCCGAACCAGGAGAAATTAGTCAAGATAAAAACCGTGAAAATCACGAAAATCGGGTAACACATCAATCCTTGCAGGCAGTCGGTGACAATAAGCGAAATTTGTCCGCCCGAAAGAATCACGATAAGCGCGAGCAAGAGTGCCGCAATCAGCACCAGAACGAAAGTTGAGACCGAAAACCCGAAGACATCGATATAATGGGGGAATCCCAGCAGATAGATAAAGAACCTTGCCGCCACCGCCGGTCCGATCGCGTTGCAGAGGATTTCGGCGAAACTTCGCAAAGACGTCGCAAAGATACGAAACGAGCGGTTGTAGCGCATTTCGAGAAACTGACCGATCGACAGCGATTTGGTTTCGCGGTAGCGGTAGGCGCAAAAACCGGTCAGGCTAATGAACATACCCAGCGGCAGAAGCAGTGATTGCCAAAACGTAATCGCGAACCCGGTGGCGTAGTTCACTTCGACCAGCGCGACCAGAGTAAGTACCCCTAATGCCGACTCCATGCCGCAGACGCTTATAACGTAACGCCCGGCGACCCGCCCGGCTACTAAAAAGTCACTTACTCCGCGAATGTAACGCTTGGAATACACCGCCAAGCCTATGACGCACAGTACCGGCACAATAACAATACACCACGGTAAAAACCCCATACAATCTTCCTTATCTACTTGCAAACGTCTAAATTAACTTGAATTATCGCACTTACTCTATTATATTTAGGCTACCTCTAAAAACTGGGTTGAGCTGTAATTTTCAACCAAGTTTCCAGTTTTTGGAGGTGGTCTTTACATATTTGTAATATTCCAATAGGGAACTTGTCATGAAAATTCAAGATATAGCCAAACTTGCCAATGTTTCCGCATCAACCGTATCGCGGGTTTTCAGTAACCACCCCCGAATTCGGGAGGAGGTACGCCAAAGGGTTCTCGCGATCGCCAAACAGTACAACTATTCTCCCCGGGTTACCGGTAAACAGCGCAACATCACGATTTTGATTCCCGATGACCCTGGTTATCCGGCGCATTATTGCGTGGAAATCTTGGTAATGTCGCTCTCAAATGAACTCTCCTGTCATAATTTCCGTACCGAAATTCTACCGTGGAACAACCGTGACCGCCTCCGTTCTATCCCCTTTCACGGTGTCGCCGCCATCGGGATCGATGCCCGGGAGTTCCGCGAATGGGATTGCCACTTTGCCCAACCGCTCGTGGTTCTCGACCGCGATATTCCCCGACCGACCAATGGTGTCTGGCAGGTCTCTTCCGACGAATGGCAGGGCATGGAACTGGCGGTCGCCCGGTTTCGCGAAGGCGGGATACGAAAAGTCGGTTGCCTCATCTACGGCGACCCCGGTCACGGCAACGCCGATATTCGTTTTCTCGCCGCCAAAGAGGCACTTGCCAAATACGGCTACCCGACCGAAGGAAACCTTTTTGCGTATACGTCCTCGGCGAACTATTTTGAAATTGTCGGTGAAATGCTCTCCTATAAGGTTGACGCGTTGCTCTGTCCCGGTCACTCAGGGGGAGTGCAGACCGCGTATGCGTTGAATCTTTTCGGTAAACGTATCCCGGAAGAAATCTCCTTAATCGCCTCCGAGCTTTGCTTTTTCTCGCCTTACGCCACACCGCCTCAGACTACGCTTACTCCCGATTATCTGGAAATCGCCAGAAAAACCGTGGAAATTTTTCAAACTGTCCTATGCGGCGGTACCTTTCCTGCTAAAACTGTTTTGCCGTACAAGTTGACCGAACGCAAAAGCGTTCGGCGCAATTGATTTTACAAGGTTTTAAGAACCCCGACATTGTCGTAATAGGTTTCCACCTTGTTGGGCAAATTCTTCATCGCTTGAATCTGCGTCGCGGCGGCGTGACCGTCGGCGTAAGCAACGTTGGCACGTCCGTCTGCATGCCATGCCCGGATAAATCCGTATGCGGAACTGCCCGTAAATTCCCCGCTCGTGCCTACCATAAAAGTCGAAGCATTTTGAGTTCCTTTTACTCCGGTGTTTGAGGCGGCGTTGTCAGCTAAAAGCAAGGTCATGCTCGGCTTGATGAGTTTGTCAATGGCGATATATCCGGTCAGCGATACATTGCCGTTGATGCCTCTGACGAAACTATTCAAACCCAAAGTCCGGTCGCGAGTACCTTTGACGCTCGAAGTGTAGATAAACACTCCGTAACTGCGCAAATCACCATCGGTGGAATCTTTTGCCGCCACTGTCTTTGAGCAGTGGGTATAGGCCTGATTATTGATCATCCGACCGGTGCTGAGAATCGATGCCGGAGTGATGTAGCCGGCGTACATAAGCCGATAGATCCAACCGCCACTGCACCCGGGGTAGTCGGATGAAGAGGACTGTTGCGGGCAGAGACTCTTGTTGTCGTTCATATAAAGTTGCAGCGTGGACATCGATTGTTTGATATTGCTGAGACAGGAGCTGGCTTT
>JAISIP010000006.1 GCA_031261965.1 Victivallales bacterium
TTCAGACGGGGTAGCGTTTGCCCGGGGCCTGGTGAATTTCGATGCGACCGACTGCCAAAAAATCTGCGGGTTAAACTCGGTTCAAATCCATGCCGTGCTTGGCGAAAACGTCGATGAAGAGCTGATTCACCGCGACAATCTCACCTTGATGCTGCCATGAAAATACATATCAAAACTTACGGCTGCCAGATGAACGAACGCGATTCCGAGGCATTGTCAGGTATGCTCACACAGGCCGGGCATATCATGGTCGAATCCGAGGAGTCCGCCGACGTTTTGCTGTTCAACACCTGTAGCGTTCGCGAGCAGGCCGAACGCAAAGCCAAGGGCAAAATCGGCTACATGAAAAAGCTCAAGGCGAAGAACCCCGAGTTGGTGATCGGGGCATTGGGATGCATGGCGCAACGGCTCGGCGATAAATTGTTGGACGAATTGCCGCATTTGGATTTTGTGCTGGGAACCGGGCAACTGCATACTCTTGTGCCGCTGATCGAGTCGATCAAGGCGGATCGCCGGCAAGTCGCCGCGATCACCGAGTCGCCGGAGGTGCTTAACAGCATGGGAAGCCATTTTCGCTCCAAGTCGGATTTGACCGACTTTAAGGCGCAGATCGCCATTACCCGCGGTTGCAACCGCTTTTGCAGTTACTGTATTGTCCCTTATGTACGGGGACGTGAAATCAGCCGGGAAATGAATGACGTCCTTGACGAGGCGCGTGCTTTGGTTGCCGACGGCGCTAAAGAGATTATGCTTTTGGGGCAAAACGTCGCGGCTTACGGTTGGGGTGGCAATATCAATCCGCCGCCCTCCGGGATTTCGCCGTTTGCGGAGTTGTTGGAGGAGCTTGACCGGATTCCCGGACTTTTGCGCATTCGCTTCACATCGCCGTATCCGACATATTTTAACGACAAGTTGATCTCGACAATCGCGTCGAGCCGGGCTGTTTGCCACAATATTCATCTGCCGTTGCAATCGGGGTCGGATCGGGTTCTGTCAGCGATGAATAGGCAATATACGGCAAATCAATACCGTGCTGTGGTCGCCGCCCTGAAGCAAGCAATGCCTGACGTGACCTTTTCCACCGATGTAATTGTCGGCTTCCCCGGCGAAAGTGATGAGGATTTCAGACAGACACGGGAGTTGATGAACGAAGTCGGGTATGACAACAGCTTTATTTTTAAATACTCCCCCCGACCCGGAGCAAAATCCGCCGAGGGGGAGGATTCCGTACCGCAAGAGGTCAAAGAGGAACGCAACGCGATCCTCTTAGCGGATCTCAAACGCCGGGTATCGGAAGTATTGCAAACTCAAGTCGGCTCTATTCAGGAAGTGCTTGTGGAAGGGACAAGTCCGCGCAATCCCGAACGCTGGAGCGGTCGCACCGGAACGAATCGGGTAATTCACTTTTTGCCGACTTTGGGTGTACAACCCGGCTCGTTGCGCCAAGTAAAAATCACCCGCGCCGGGAGCGTATCGCTCTTTGGCGAACTTTTACCGGAATAACCGTCTTGAAAGAGCATGAGTTCAACAAGTATCTCAAAAAGAGCAAATTGCTCCCGGTTGAACCGCAAGAGTTGAACCCGGATTTTTGTTGCGTGGCGGTGATCCCCGCCTGTGACGAGCTTGAGACGATCGATCGGACGTTCAAATCGCTGGAGATTCCGGCAAACACGGCGGTACTGGTGGTGATAAATCACCCGGCGGACGGGTCAAGTCAAGTAAAAAACAGCTCGCGTGAGTTGTTGCAAAAATTTCGCGACGGAGAATTTAGTTGCCGGAATTTATTTTGGATATATGCTCCCGATCTTGCCGGCGGAGTCGGCGAAGCGCGTAAAATCGGCATGGACGCTGTAGTCGCGTCGCAAAGTGCGGCAACTGCCGAGCAAACTATTATCGCGTCGCTCGATGCCGATACTATAGCGGAGGCGGATTACTTTCCCGCTGTTATTGCGGAGTTCAAGCGCGATTCCAAGATCGCGGCACTTGCGATTCCATTTGTACATCAAGCCGGGGCAACTCCGGCGGAAGAGCGGGCGATTCGAGAGTACGAGGCGTATTTAACGCGTCATGTCGCCAAGCTTAGCGAGGCGAATTCTCCCTACGCCTTTCAGACAGTCGGCTCGGCGTTCGCGGTGCGTTTAAGCTCCTATATCCGTGCCGGGGGAATGCGGATTCGCAAAGGCGGCGAAGATTTCTATTTTTTGCAGGCAGTTGCCAAAATCGGAGTCGTCGCCACCGGGAGAAAAGTGTTAGTTCACCCTTCCTCCCGCCCCTCGGAACGCGTTCCGTTCGGCACCGGTCCGGCGATAAAGAAACTTATCTCGGGCGGCGAACTTGACGAAATCTCCGATGGGGCGTTCGCGGGGTTAAAAAGTTTGCTCGCAATTTCCGCCGCTTCAGGAAACCTGGACAATGCGGAAGACTTTTTGGACAAGCTGGATCCGGATTCGAGCTTATTTTTACGTCAGGAGGGTTTTGCCGAGGCGTGGGAAAAAATTCTTGCAAATACCCCCAAAAACGATCAATCCCGCCGAAACGCGTTTAATCTTTGGTTTGACGGGCTTAAGAGTTTGCGATATTTGCACTGGCTTGATCGGCGATAGCTTGGGCAGTAAGCCCGAACTTTTGCCGTAATTCGGAGACTTTGCCGTGAGGAATCGGGCGGTCACTCGGCCAGCCGAAGTGAAGCACTCTGCCGTGGGGGCAATCCGCCAGCGCATCGTCAAGCGCGGAACTTAGCCCTCCCGAGAGAACGTGGTCTTCAATCGAAATAGTCACCCGGTTTACGGCTAATTTTTGCGCGAGAGCCGCATCAAACGGCGCGATAAAACGCGCCGAAATCACACAGCAATCCAAATTGAGCAATTCCGATACCTTCAGCGCTGTTTCAGTTTCCACCCCCATTGCCCAGATCACCGGTCCGGAACCCTCGCGGACGATCTCGGCTTTGCCCTCCTCCGGCGCGGCAACCGGCGCATCAATCGGAGTCGCCGACCCGCCACGCGGATAGCGAATCACCACCGGGCGTGCAAGCGTGTAGGCATAGTCGAACATCGCTTTGAGTTCCGCCTCGCTTCTCGGAGCAATAATGGTCAGCCCCGGCAACGCCCGCAGAAAACCGAGGTCGTAAATGCCGTGATGGGTGGGGCCGTCTTCGACCGCTCCGGCCCGATCCAGCGCAAAAATCACCGGCAATCGGGCAAGTACAACATCGTGATAAATGCAATCGAGTGCCCGCTGCATAAATGTGGCGTAAATCGCACACACCGGGCGTTCGCCCGCCGCAGCCAGCCCGGCGGCAAAAACCACCGCGTGTTCTTCGGCGATTCCGACATCGTGAAAGCGATTCCAATAGAGTCGGGAAAATTCCGACAGGCCGGTTCCGTCGGTCATCGCAGCGGTAATCGCATGTACTTCAGGGTGACTTTTTGCCAAAGCGCATACCGCTTCGCCAAACGCGCCGGAAAAGGTTGATTTTCCGGAGGAGGCGATCTCGCCGGTGGCCTTGCAAAAGCCCGGAACGCCGTGATATTTGGCGGGATTTTTTTTGGCGTGTTCGTAACCATGCCCTTTTTCGGTGATCACGTGCAGTAAAATCGGGCCGCTTTGTTGACTCTTGATATTATTTAAGTGGTGCAGAAGATCCGGCAGGGAATGACCATCGATCGGTCCGATATAGCGGATTCCCAGCTCTTCGAAAATCGCCCCCGGCAAGACCAGATATTTGATCAAATCTTCGATTCGGCGAATAAATTTATGCAGCGTTTTGTGGCGCGGCAACCGAAACATAAGTCGTTTTGCCCCGGTTTTGAAACGGTTGTAAAATCCGCCCGAAATAATCCGGTTTAAATGACGCGCCATGCCGCCGACATTTCTGGAAATCGACATCTTGTTGTCGTTCAAAATAATGATCAGATTTTTTCTGCCGTCACGGGCGTGGTTCAACCCCTCAAGCGAAATACCGCAATTTAACGAGCCGTCGCCGACAATGGCGATCGCCTTATTAGCTTTGTTTGAACGTATATTGGCGATCGCAATACCCAACGCGGTTGAAATAGCAGTCCCGGCGTGACCCGATACGGTCGAATCGAATTTGGATTCATTCGGATGCGGAAACCCAGCGCAGCCGTCTTGTTGGCGCAGAGTGCGAAAAAACTCTTTGCGTCCGGTAATTATTTTGTGAGTGTACGCCTGATGTCCGACATCGAAAATCAGAGAGTCGGCAGGTACGTCAAAAACATAGTGCAAAGCTAAAATCAGCTCCACCGTGCCGAGATTCGCACCGAGATGACCGCCGTTTTGGCTCACCGTATCGATAATAACATCGCGAATTTCCTCCGACAATACTTGGAGTGCTTCTGGCGGAAGTTTTCGCAAATCGGCGGGTGAATTGATTTTTTCGAGATACATCAAAGACCTCAGAGTCTGTAACAAACAAAAAGATAACTTATGCCTGAATCCGTGAAAAAAATTATGGCAATCGATATTATCCATTGTGTTTGCCATGCACTTGCAAAAAATCCTCTCTTCACCTGGCAGGTGAAGTTACGTTTTTTTACAAGCACCTGACAATCAAGCGATAGCATCGCTTATCCAAATTTTTTTCACGGAATCAGGTTATGCCTACCTCTTTTTAGAGGTAATCGCATATAAAATACCATAACAATGCGGGTTTTGCAATTGAAATTCCGTTTCAGTTAATGTATTTTATATACTAAAGAGCTAATTGCAAAACAATGAAGAAAGGGAAAAGTCATGAACCGCATTGTCGCTTGGGGTGTAACAATTTCGGTTATTTTGCTTTCCGGGTGTGTGTTTAAGTCCTATTATCCGGTTGCGGAATTCGATCTGCCGGCAGTGAAGGTTGATTCGCCGGCTTTTGCGATGCATATTATGGAGTTTCGCAACAATTCGATCTCTGGAAGTCGTTTTCAAGCCCGTGATGCTTCAGGGCAAGTATTCAGCGACCCTTATAACAAGTGGGTTTTACCGCCGGAGCAGCTGATCGCCCGAACGCTCAATCTTACACTGCAACACCCCGAAAGAAAATCAGAAACGCGGATTCCGATTACGGGTGAACTGGATATTTTTAATGTCGAATCGGCGACTAAAACATTCCGATTCGCCGGGAGTTGGTCGCCGACGTATACCAAAAGAGAATATCAGTTTGACTTTTCCGTTCCACTCAAAGGCGATTCGCCGTTGGCACTTGTCGAGGCAGCCAGGGAGGCGGTGGGAAAATTGGCGCAACAACTTTCCAGTTGGAGTCATACTGAAAGGAAAGAAAAGAAGTAATGCAACGCAACAGAAGCATACGGTCATTCCGGGCGCTTTGTCTGCAAATCGCGGATTCTTCGATTATAATTTGGCGCGAAGTGATCGGATTCGGGCAATTCTTGCGGGGATTATCACACAGCGCAATGCATTCGTTGCGTCATCCAAGTCAGATAAAATGGCGTACCGCATTTTATTACATGGACAGCTGCGGAGCGGATGCCATGCCGATTATCGGCTTGTTGGGCTTGCTCATCGGAGTGATTTTGGCGTTTCAGGCGATTGTACAGCTTTCGCGGTTCGGGGTGGACAGCTTCGTGGTAAATCTGGTCGGCACTATTATCTCCACCGAGCTTGCGCCATTGGTGACCGCCGTCGTGCTTGCCGGGCGAACCGGTTCATCGTTCGCCTCCGAACTCGGATTGATGAAATCACGCGAAGAACTCGACGCGATGACCACTTTGGGGTTCGACGTCGGAAGATTTGAGCTGATTCCCAAGGTTTTGGCGTTGATTTTCGTAATGCCGGGTTTAACCATCATTTCGGATGTGTGCGGCATTGTCGGCGGTATGATTATCGTCTGTTCGATGCTGGATACCTCCATCGCGGAATATCTCGGCAAAACCTTTGAGGTGATTCAACCGATCGACCTGGCACAAGGACTGGTCAAAAGCGTGGTGTTTGCCGGTATCGTCGCATCGGTCGGATGCTGGAAAGGCCTGAGTGCCGAACGTGACGCACAAGGGGTGGGCAAAGCGACCACCAGTTCGGTGGTGACTTCGATTTTTCTTATCGTCGTTACCGATGCCGCCATGACTGCAATATTTAGTTTTATCAGCTAATTAGGATACAAAAATCATGCATGAAGCAAATCGATTGAAGCTGGGGGGGTTTTTACTAATCTCCATAGTGTTGCTAATTGTCGGGTTTATCTCGGTCGGAGTGGCAAAGCTCTTTGAGCCGCGCTACCGGGCGATGACCGTACTGAATACCTCGGTGGAGGGGCTTGCCATCGGTTCCCCGGTCAAATATCTCGGAATGCCGGTCGGCAAAATCACCGCGATGACCATGCGGCAAAAAGACGGCTATATCGCGGTCTATTTTGATATTTTCCCCACGGTGGTCGAGCAGGACGACGACACGACCAACTTCGCCACGGTTATGCGGCGCAAAAATCTAAGCTGTTTTATCAATGCGGCAGGTCTCATGGGCGGGGCGTATCTTGAAATCTCAGTCAGTGACGCGCTGCCTCCGGCGGTTCCGCATCTTGATGTCTCTTCGGAGAGCGGGCTGACCTATATCCCGTCACGTCCGTCACATATCGGTAATGCGATTCAAAATATCAGCCGAATGCTCGACGAACTGGAAAAGGTCAACTTCATCCAATTGGCGGACAAATTGAACGAGACACTCGACAATGCCAATGCGATCTTAAATCAGGGTGATTTGCGTTCCGCCGTGAGCAATCTCAATTTGATTTGTTCTAATTTGGAAGTTTCGAGTAGTCGGCTTCAATCTGTGATTACCGAAGACAACGTCAAAAAGGTCAACCGCACGATCGACAACCTCGATGCCGGGATGATTGCGTTGCGAAAACTCGGCAACGAGCAGGAACTTGAAAATATGGTTAAAAACCTAAGCCAATTCCTCGCCGACGCTTCAACGGCGATAAAGAAAGTCGAGTCCGGCAGTGCGATATTCGGCAGCGAGGCGAGTGCGCTAAGACGACGGCTTGAGATGACCCTGACCCGAATCGACAACACACTCGGGCAACTTCAGGAATTCACGCAGGAGCTTTCCAACGATCCGAATCAGTTTGTCCGCGGCCGCCAAGAGAAACCGCTCAAAAAAGTGTTTGAATAGCCAACACAGAGTTGTTCAGTTGTTTTCGACATAGTTTCGCTTGACTTTTTCAGGATGATGGTGTATCTTGGTATTGACAATGTAATAACTGAGGTGGGACATGATCAAAACATTGACCAAACACGGCAACAGCGCGGCACTCGTTATCGAGCGGCCCATTTTGGATTTGCTCGGCGCGACCATTGACACCGCTTTTGAAGTAGTGACCGACGGGCAGGCACTTATCCTCACTCCCGTGAAGACCGTTGCCAGGGCGAACAATTTCCGCAAGTCCATGGACAAGGTCGGAAAACGCTATGCAAAATCCTTTGAGGAACTATCAAAGTGAAATCCGATCCCGAGTTCCTGACGTTCGCTGAAGTTCTTGAAATTCATAATTATCAGATTGAACACTTCGGTGGCGCGTCCGGATTGCGCGATATCGAACTTTTGAAATCCGCCATGGGGATGCCCTCCGCCACGTTCGGCGGAACGTTTTTGCACCCGACCATTTATGAAATGGCGGCGGCTTATCTTTTCCATCTGATCGAAAACCATCCGTTCGTTGACGGCAACAAGCGCGTCGGCGCAATGGCAACACTTATTTTTCTTGATTTGAACGGCATTGATTTCGATGCTTCTGACGAGGAATTCACCACCATGGTTCTCCGTGTTGCCGCCGGTAAGATGCTCAAAGCGGAAATTACTCTTTTTCTGAAAAACCACTGCTCAGGACGCTGATATTTTTATAGCTACCCTTTAGAGGTGGATAGAAGCAATTACTTGCGCAGTTTGCGCAAATATTTGTGGTAGGTGTCTTCGTTCATCATGTCGTCCAACTCGGAGCTGTCGAAATGTTTCAGCCGACAGAGCCACCCTTTTTCCTCCGGGGAGTCGTTGATAAGACCCGGCTCATCGACCAATGCTTCGTTGACTTGTGAAACAGTCCCGCTGATCGGAGAGTAGATGTCGGAGGCGGCTTTCAGCGATTCGACTTCGCCAAGGCGATCGCCGATGATAAAGTCGTCCTCTTCCTCGGGCAATTCGACATAGGTGATTTCGCCAAGTTCATCTGCCGCGTACTCGGAAATTCCGAGCGTCGCTTCTTCGCCGATTATCTCTATCCACTCATGGTCTTCGGTATAATACTTCATCAGGTAAATTCCCTCTATCGTTTTATTTTTCGTACACGGGAGTAATGAATCATTAAAACGATAAAATACAAGTCAAGACAGTGAAAAAAGTATGTATTTTTTTAAAAATTTTTACTATTAGCCGTTTTCTATGATTCTTCCGGTTAATCCGCGTACTCTGACCGCAGGACCGAAACGGCGGGCGATCCGCACCAATTCCGCATCGGAGAAGGTCGGTTTTTTCGATAATTCGTCGTCGATAACCTCCACCGGGTGGTATTGCTGAAGCGTCCAGGAGTTCACCCCGGCGGCTTTGAGTTCCTCGTACATTGCACCAAGTGCGGCAACATCGAGCAACGAACGGTGTACGGTGGTGCGTATATCAAGCGCCAAGCCGGAAGACAGGGCAATTCCGAGGCTTTTAAGCACCTTTTCGGCGATGGCGGGGTCGCTGCTCCCGGTCAGCTGACAATAACGCTCACGCGGTGCTTTGTAGTCGATTCCGAGTGCGTCCGCCCCCGAATCTGCCAACAACTCGGATAACTTCTCCGGCAAAGTTCCGTTGGTGTCGATTTTGGCGCAGAAACCCGATGAGCGAACGCGTGAGACGATGTCGGGTAAACTCGCGTTGAGCAGCGGTTCGCCGCCGGAAAAGACCACACCTTCGAGCAATCCTTTGCGCCGTTCGAGAAAGTTGAAGAACTCTTTTTCCGTCACTTTGGGTTGACTGCCGGGGTCAAACACCAAACAGGGGTTATGACAAAACGGGCAACGCAGGTTGCATCCGCCCGAAAAGACGATGCAGCCGATCTTGCCCGGATAATCCACCAGGGTAAATTTAACAAGTCCGCGAAAATCCATATCTTAAGAAATCCTTTTATCCTTCTTTTGATCTCCGACACATTTGTTATATGTTTCCGATATATCGTCCCAACAGGGAATCTTCAGTTTAATCCCATAATGCTTTTCGTAGCTATCCAAAAAGCGGGATTTCCAGTTCCCCGCGTCGTTATGCGTCTTTGGATTTTGATATACCGTTTGTTCGATTGCTGATATAAAATCTTCCAGACAGTTAAACATAGGATAGTTTGCGCGACCTGTACTGTACCAAATGCCGGGGCGTATCTTATGAACGACGTTTTGTTTAATTTGCAGATTGATAGCCCATCCACGCATACAGCGGGTTATTTCCCAAACTTTCTTTATCCACAAATTCTTTATTGTCACAATGCCGTTGTCCGACATATCGTAACCGAATATCAAGTAGTCAACATCAAGCATATAAGGCTTGTCTATTATTTCTTCCTCGTACATTCTAAAATCAGCTATATCAAAACCGGGGCTTGCATTTCGATTAAACGCTTTTACCTCTAATAGCCCTTTGGTTCTATTTTCAGGATTTAAGAAAAAGTCGGGGGGCATTTGCGTATTCTGTGACGGTAAGTAGTCAATGCCACGCTTGTCCAGATAGCCTTGCAACCATTCTTGTATAATGTTACCTACAACATCCTTTTGCTTTACGATAATATCTATATCGCCCAAATAGAATTTAATCTGGCCACGCAACTCTAAAATTTTATCATCTTGAATCAGCTTGTCATAGATTTCTTGTGATGTAAGCCTCATTCTCGAATCTCTCGTTATTGTCTCGTTTTTGTAAAATACATTTGTAATTCCCAACGCCGATGACGACATTGCCGATAATATTCAGGATACCTTCACTGTGAGTTTTTAGAGGCAGCCTTATATTTGTTTTCCCTGTTTCGGGAGGGATTGAACGGATTCAAAAATAAAGGGCAGATGTAACTGTGATGCCACTCGTTCCGTCACAAAATTTGGAATATTATCAATTTCTCCGCAGTATATATTTAATGCACGTGTCGCGACTTCTTTTATGACCGGGACAACGACGGTATTTCCCAAAAGGTCATATCCGTATTCTTGGGATGTGTCAAACTTGAAGTCGTCAGGATAACCGAAAAGACGTAAACCCTCACGTAAAGACAACGTTCTCAGACCGTCGCCGTCTACGACAAATAAGTGTTGCATGTCCATGGCAACAAGCGTCGGAGCTATATTTTTGGGGTCAAGCACCTTGCTGATTTCAAAAGACATTTTCCCCGTAACGATATTATAACCTAACGGCAATTCCGAGTCCTGTATGCGCTTATTCCCCACCTTTCTTTTGGGGTATTCTTGTTTCAGATACCCTTTTTTTACGAGGTCAGACAGCATTTCTTCTAAATTCTCATGCCTATAAAATGTTCGTATATGTTCAAGCGTTATGGGCATACCGTCCATCCAGTCTATTCCGTATTGGTCAGCCCATTTTTTCTTTCTGCGCTCTTTGAGCATAGAATTGAGTAAATTCGCTTGTTCATGACTCACAGATCCTTTGTACTCAATATCCCAACTATGAATATTGTTATTCCCGCCGCGCTTGTCTTTGATGGATTTGCCGTATAGTTCATTTAGAGGATAATGGCGCAATACAAGTTTAATGAATTTACTATCAGAAACGGGCAAATCATGCTCCAATACGCTTTCAAGAGTGCAAGTTGTGTGTTTGAAACGCTCTAAATCGGGTTTAACGACTTTCGTTCCGACAATATAAATTCTTTTCCGTTCTTGCGGAACTCCGAAAAATTTTGCGTTTAATACTTTCCATGAAACCTTATAACCCATTTCTTCAAGGGTTTCTATGATTACAGTTAGTGTTTTTCCTATTTTGTCGTTCGGTTTATCTTTGTCATGATTAACTAAACCCTCGACATTTTCAAGGACAAATCCAAACGGTTTTTTAACTTTTATAATTCGCGCTACTTCAAAAAATAATGTACCGCGTGTATCTTCAAATCCCATGCGTTTTCCCGCAGCAGAAAACGCTTGACAAGGAAACCCCGCAAGCAAAAAATCAAAGTCTGGAATGTCGTTAGCGTCTATTTGTGTAATATCGCCGTGAATAACCTCGCCGGGGTGGTTCTGTTTAAGTACATCAATCGCATAGGGCTTTATCTCGGAAGTAAAGACGCATTTTGACGGCAGATTTTTTTCTGCACAAGCAAGCTCAAACCCTTTTCTTATGCCGCCAATACCCGCGAACAAGTCTATAAATTTGATTGTTGCGTGGGAAGTCATTTTGCTATCCAGTCGGAATTGAACCATTGCCGTTGTGTCAACCAGTAATTAGCGGCTTGCACGGCGTGTTCCTTGAAGTTCTTAAAATCAAGGTCTATCGGATAAATTCGCTTGCAGGTATAAAGTGTTGAAAATACATACATTCCGTGCCAGCCATTATGCTCATGTTCAACCGTCCCGCCATTTACCATATGCGAAAACTTGGGCAATCTCAAAAAATCACCGTCAAGCACAATGCAAGTACTCCAAAAGAATGATCTCATTGCCGCCATAGACGGCTCGCGGTCGCGCGTCACTCTGTCGCGTATGCTTGTTTTGCTTTGAATACAGCCAAAGCAATATTTGTTATTGTCCCTATGGATAATAGCGAAAAGGTCAAAAATACTTGCTTTTATTTGCTCTTTCAACCAGCTAATGTCACGCGGTTCATTATTTAACTCGCCCGCTTTAACAAGAGTATTCAAATCTCTTTGCAGAATGATTTCAATA
>JAISIP010000088.1 GCA_031261965.1 Victivallales bacterium
AGTCGCGCAGTTGAAAAAAATCGGGAATATTGGAAGAAATATCTACGATTTTTTTCGACAAGTGAATGGCTAATCGGGGCAAGTCAGAGCGTTTTCGTTTATTAGTTGATAAGCTCTTAGACCTGATTGGCGTGAAAGAAAATTTTGAATAAACGAATGTAATGGTCTCCGTTTGTCAAGGGCGGCACTACAATGAGGATATTTTTTTGCGCATTCCGAATTCCGCATTTATCCGTCCGTCGTACGAACCGCTTACTTGGCACTTGCCGCGCAAAGACGGCGAAGCGATTCGGCTTTGCCGAGAATCACCATGATTTCAGCCGGACCGCCCGGAGTTACCGCCAAACCCGAAACCCCGATGCGAATCGCCCACATAACTTGACCGAGTTTAATCTCCAAAGCCTCGGCATAACCGCTCATAATCCCGTTTAAAGCTTCGATACTCCAATCATTCAACGCCTCGAACTTTGGCAATAACGCGTCAAACGCCGCCTTGGCGGTTTCGGGGGTGGCTTTGCTCTTCTTGTTGTAAAACAGTTCTGCACTGTATTCGGGCTGCTCCGACAAGAAACCGATCTTCTCGGGAATTTCGGTCAACTTGCCAACTCGCTGTTGCAACAATGGAGCAATAAGTTGCCACGCCACTTCAAGTGGCGAATCATGCAACTGCGCAAACGGCAGTGAAACACGCGCAAATTCTTCAGCATTAAGAGCTTTTAAATACTCTCCGTTCATCCAGGTAAGTTTGTCATAGTCAAACACGGCGGCGGATTTATTTAGCCCGTGAACGCTGAAAATCCCCTCAAGCTCGGCAAGGGTAAAGAGTTCGCGATCATTCTTCGGCGACCATCCCAAAAGCGCGATATAATTGACCACTGCTTCGGGAAGGTAGCCATCGGCGATCAACCCCTCGAAACTCACCGAACCGTGACGCTTGGATAATTTTGAGACATTCCCTTCAGTATCGCGCCCCATAATAAGCGGCAAGTGGACGTATTCGGGGATCTCCCAGCCAAACGCCCGATATAGCAAATTATATTTGGGCGTACTGGGCAAGTATTCGCAACCGCGTACCACGTGGGTGATTCCCATGGTGTGGTCATCGATCACATTGGCGAAATTGTAAGTCGGCATACCGTCGCGCTTGATCAGAATCTGATCGTCAAGCACCTTGTTTTCGATAGTAATTTCACCGTACACCGCATCGCGATAGGTGGATACTCCCGTTTTGTCGATTTTTTGACGAATTACATACGGGAGTTTTGCATCAAGATTCGCTTTTACAATTTCAGGCGATAAAGAACGGCAGTGACCGTCATAGCCGGAGACGGCGGAGTCCGTATCCCCCCCCTCATCGGATTGCGACTGAGGATCGCAAAAACAGTAATACGCCGCACCTTTTGCCACTAACTGTTCGGCATAAGGCAAATAGAGGTTTTTGCGTTGGCTTTGAATATACGGACCATAGTCGCCACCGACATCGGGACCTTCGTCGTGGGTGATTCCGGCGGCTTTGAGCGTGGAGTATATCACCTCAACTGCGCCATCGACATAACGGGCCTGGTCGGTGTCTTCGATACGCAAAATGAAACGTCCGTGCTGTGAGCGTGCCAGCAAAAAGGCGTAAAGCGCGGTTCTGAGGTTGCCGACGTGCATAAACCCGGTCGGACTTGGGGCAAATCTGGTTCTGACAGTGTTAGCGGACATGGTTACAGTTTCCGTTTTTGAGGTTTCAAATCGTATTCAGGATACCTCTAAAAATTGGAAATTTGGCTGAAAATTGCAGCTCATATTCGCATGCGCGACCCTACACGTGCCTGATTAACTCTATGTTAGCCAGGCACGTGCAAAATCGCACCTCCAAATCATGAATCTGCTAATTTTCAACGCAACCCAGTTTTCAGAGATACCCTTCAGCCA
Source organism: Victivallales bacterium (assembly GCA_031261965.1). Classification (GTDB taxonomy): domain Bacteria; phylum Verrucomicrobiota; class Lentisphaeria; order Victivallales; family Victivallaceae; genus Victivallis. The sequence goes on from JAISIP010000088.1 coordinate 1,921, forward strand.
ATAATGTACAGCCAAAACCGTAGTTTTCAACTGCCCGGCGGTGAATTTAAGGCTATTGCTCTTTTTCAAAAATGTAAAACCCGTTATATCGTTTTACAAAATTATCTTAATGATAGTTTCCGCATAACAATATGCGAACACAAAATAGCATATCGCGCAAAGATATTACCATAAATGAGTTATCATCTAAATTCACAAGTTTGTTTTAGATGTTGGCACGTGATTTGCTTTATTCGGGGCTTTACGAGAGCAGGTGTTCTCGTGATATAAACCAAGCAAGGAGTTGATGCAATGAAATTTTTAAAATGTTTCGCGTCCGTCCTCGCAGCGACCTTTGTCGCTGGAGCGGTATCTGCGGAGGAAAAGCCGGTTCTCACGATCGGCTACAGCGATTATCCAGGCTGGACTGCATGGGAAATCGCGGATAAAAAAGGTTTTTTCAAAAAACATGGAGTTGATGTCAAACTGGAATGGTTTGAATACGGTCCGTCCATGGATGCCTTCTCTGCGGGAAAAATCGATTCGGTCGGTATTTCCAACGGCGATGCGATGGTACTCAACGCTTCCGGCGCCCGCAACGTCATTATCATGATCAACGATTTCTCCAACGGCAACGACAAGATCGTCGGCGCTCCCGGAATCAAATCGATAAAAGACTTAAAGGGCAAAAAAGTCGGAGTCGAAATCGGCTGCCTGAGCCATATGCTTTTGATGAATGCCTTGCGCGTTAACGGAATGACCGAACAAGACATCACACTGATCAATATGCCGACTCACCAAGCTGTCCAGACACTCGCCTCCGGCGAAGTGGCGGCGATCGTAGCCTGGCAGCCGAACTGCGGTGCGGCACTCGATGAAGTCAAAGGCTCCTCTGAAATCTACACCAGTGCCGATGAACCGGGCATCATTTACGATATTCTGGCGGTCACTCCTGCCAGTCTAATGAAGCA
>JAISIP010000141.1 GCA_031261965.1 Victivallales bacterium
ACGTAAAAAAGCGATTCAAGGCGACAAAAGCACCAAAGCGACAAAAAAGCGAACCAAAATAGTTTTGCAATTATCTCTTGACCCCAAAGAATATAAAAGACAATTGGCGTTATCGCAAATTCAAATGGCATTTTTTCTTGAAAAAATCTTAAATCTTTCGTTGAAAAGGCTCATTGCCATGCGTTAAATTCCAAAATGCGTTCGCGCAAAAAACGGTCATAGGTGCGATATTTCGGGCATATACGTTCGACCTGCTGCCAAAAGCGTGCCGAATGGTTCAGCTCAAGCAGATGTGCCAGCTCGTGGGCGATAACATAATCTACCACCTCTTCCGGCCAGAGAATCAACCGCCAACTGAAATTCAAATTCCCGTTGCGGCTGCAAGAACCCCAACGTCCGCTCGCCCCGCCAATGCGAATTTTGGCAAACTTAAGGTCAAAGCTATCGGCAATTTCACGGCATTTGCGTGAAAAATATTCGGCAGACAATCGGCGATAAAGCGTTTCCAAGTGCCGTTTGGTTGTCTCTTCATCGCCATACGGGACGTAAAAGCCGTCGGAAAACGCGAGAACCCGGCAAGTAAAATGCAATTTGTACGGCTTGCCGAGCAATAAAAATTCGCTGTTTTCGTCAAATGAAAAATTTCGACGAAGAGAAGTCGTCCGCTCGAATCTTTGCCGGAGGCGGTCGATCCTGTCTTGATTGTTCGCAACAGCGCGGTTGATATACGCGTCCGAAGCACCAATTGGGACGATTACGACCAAGCGTCCGTCTTCGGGGCGAATCGTAAAAGCGATCCTGCGACGACGAGCCGAACGGACAATTATCGGTGAAAGATCCAAAGTAAACTTCCTTTTTTGTCAGACCGATGTGGATATTCTAAATATATCACGTTTTTTTGATTTGCAAATAGATCATCTCGGCGATATAGTGTTAAAGGATACAAATTATAGATAGCCTAAAGTATTTTTTTTACGGGGAAACAATCATGAAGTTTGGAATTTTTTGCGTTGCCGTGTTCGCCACGGTTTCACTGTTCGGAGCCGATGCGAATTTGATGATCGCCATCAACGGGGCGGCTCTCAATGCACATCCGCAGGTGACAAGTCTTCGCAATTGGCTTGACTCCAAATTTGCCGCTTCCGGCAGAAAGAGTATAGCCGATCAAATCGCCGAAGAGAATTTGGACGAGACTTTGCTAAACAGCCGAGTGACTTTTTACTGCGACACCAACACCATTGACCCCTTTGCCCCCGAGATTCCCGCCGCCAACGCAGTTGCGATCATCGATACGCCCGACGGCAAAGCTCCCGCGCTTTTTGCGGCAATACGCAACCGCCTAAAGTTGAAGAACGAAAAGCAAAATTCCGACTCAAACACCATTCCCCAAGAAGTTTACGGGGTCGCGAACGGGGCAAAAGTAACTTTGCGGCTGAACTCCGCCTCTCAGATTCAAGGTCAATTAGGCGAGGCGTTCTCCCTGCCCTTGGATCTTGCTAAAATCAACCCGATTCTCACCCTTGCGGCAAAAAGCAACCGTCTGTTTTCGGTGGCGTTTGCCGTTCCCCCAACCGAGGCAAATGCGAACACCCCGGCATTGCCGATACAGGATATAAAATTTGTGGTCATCGCCGTGGAAAATACCTTGCCGGAAGCGACAATTGCGCTCGAGGGTGAATTTGCAAACAACAATGCCGCCGCTCAGGCACAAGGCATGATGGAGTTGTTGCTAATGGGGATTCAGCAAAATCAGTCCATCGACAATCGTTTTTTTAAAAATATAAATCGCAACATCAACGACAACAAGCTTACTTATACCCGCAAAATCGACGCGGATTTCGTCGGGGCACTCCGCGACAGCGTCAGCGGGAAACTTGAGCAATTTACCATCATCAAAAATGTGCCGACCGGGCCGAATGCCGAGTAACTGTTTTTAAAGGTAGCCTAAAGGTAAAAATTATTTCGCAAAAGAGCGTTTCACGGTTGAAAATTCAGCTCTTTGGCATTATTTTATTACTTTGGAGCTGATTGCAAAACTGTTTTGCAATTGGCTCTTTGGCTTGAGCAATACCTTATATAGGGGGAAATATGCCGGTTGATATTTTGGTCGGAACTCAATGGGGCGATGAGGGTAAAGGCAAACTCATCGATGTACTTACCCGCGATGTGGATATGGTCGTTCGCTTTCAAGGGGGCAACAACGCGGGGCATACCGTCGAAATCGGCGACGAACACTACGTTCTTCACCTCGTGCCGTCCGGCATTTTTCGCTCGAATGTGATCAACGTTATCGGCAACGGTCTGGTGGTTGATGTACTTGGACTGGTTAAAGAGATAAAGGAGATCGCCGAAAGAGGGTTCTCCATCGAGAATATTCGCCTATCAAATCGCGCCCAACTGATTTTTGAGTATCACAAACGCGCCGACGCTCTCAAGGAAACCAACGCCGGAGCCAAGAAGATCGGCACAACCAAGCGCGGTATCGGACCGGCCTACGCCGATAAAATGAACCGTACCGGGATTCGCGGCATCGACTTGACCAACCCGGTTCGGTTGGAAGAGCAATTTCGCGCTGAAGCGGGCAAATACAACCGCGTTTTTGCGGAACACAACATCGCGCCGCTGGACATCGATGCCGAGTGGGAACTCGTCCGCGACGCGGCGGCGTTTCTCGCCGGATTCGTCTGCGACACCGTCTATTTGGTGAATGACGCGATCAAGTCAGGAAAGAAGATCCTCTGCGAAGGTGCTCAAGCCGCCTTGCTTGACATTGATCACGGCACCTACCCTTTTGTCACAAGCAGCAACACCATTTCGGGCGGAGCTTGCACCGGAGCGGGCATTGCTCCGCAAACAATCCGCGACACCTGGGGTGTGATCAAAGCTTATACCACCCGGGTCGGCGAAGGTCCGTTCCCGACCGAACTGTTTGACGATAACGGCGAACTTTTGCGCAAGATAGGTCATGAATACGGCGCGACCACCGGGCGTCCGCGTCGTTGCGGCTGGTTCGATGCGGTTGCCGGGCGTTATTCCTGCATGGTTGACGGAGTAAACAAACTTGCGGTCACCAAGCTTGACGTGCTGGACTCTTTTGACCAAATCGGAGTTTGCGTCGCGTATGATATCAACGGCAAAATCACCAAAGAGTTTCCCGCCTCGGTTGAAGAACTTGCTGCGGTCAAGCCGGTGATCGAATGGTTGCCGGGCTGGAAAGAGGACATCAGCAAAGCGACCACTTTCGAGCAACTTCCTCAAAACGCCAAAAACTATCTCGCCCGGATAACCGAGTTGGTGGATTCCAAACTTTCGCTTGTTTCGGTCGGTCCCCGACGCGACCAAACCTTTGAGGTGTGAAAAGTAGGAGGTTTAAAATGCGAACCGCAAAAAAAACGCCGGAATCCGGCTGGTCGGTTCGCATTGTGCGTTGTCTTGCCCAATATGATTTCGTCCAGATTATCGCGCTGGGGTTTTTAATCTGCACCGGGCTGGTATTTATCTACTCAACCGGGGTACAAATCGGAACCCCGGTGGCACTTATGGCGTTCAGTCGCCAATTGCTCTGGGCGAGCTGCGGATTGTTGCTTTATCTGATAAGTTCATCGCTCAATCTTCGTCGTATCGAATACAAAATCCTATCTCCGATCTTTTATCTGATCACTCTGGGGTTGCTTATTTTGCTGCCTTTTGCCGGGCAAAAGGTGAATGGTGCAATCAGCTGGCTGGATATTCCCGGAATCGGATTTCGGATTCAGCCCTCGGAATTCGCCAAACTCTCGCTTATTATGCTGCTTTCGGCGATGTTTTCCAGCGCGATATTTTCGGTAAACAAACTCTCTTGGTTGCTGCTCTCCTGCATTACAGTGGCGATTCCGCTGTTTTTGATTCTCAAAGAGCCGGATTTTGGCAGCGCGATCATACTTATCCCGATTTATCTGGCGATTGTTTTTTGCGCCGGAATCAAATGGAAATATATCATAGTGGTCAGCGTTATTTCAATCTTCGGACTGGTGCTTATAGCGGTCAACGAAATTATGCGTATTCGTCCGTTCTTAAAAGGTTATCAATTGAACCGTATCTTGGCGTTTTTGCACCCGGAAGATTTCTTGGTGACTGTCGGATACCAGCCCTATCAGGCCGGACTGGCGGTCGCTTCCGGCGGACTCTTCGGCAAGGGGATCGGCGAAGGAACTCAAAACTCGCTGGGCTTTTTACCGCAAACGGCGGCAAACAACGATTTTATCTTTGCTATCATTGCAGAAGAAACCGGCTTTATCGGGTGCATACTGATTTTTCTCGCGTATTTTTTGCTGCTCTACTCGATGCTCCGAACCGCGTTTTTGACCGACGACCCGTTTGGCAAATATCTTTGTATCGGCATTGCGGCAATAATCTTCGCCCACTGTTTTATCAACATTGGCATGAGCATCGGTATTACACCCGTGACCGGGCTGTCTTTGCCGTTTGTCAGTTACGGCGGGTCGTTTTTTTTAATGCTGATGGTCGCGTGCGGACTTGTCCAGTCGGTTTACCGCCACCGCAACGACGGCAAAGTCTAAGCTGATTGACGCGCAAAATATAATCGGTTAGTACAGCGTCAGGCGGGGAAGTTCAGGCAGATATTTTTGCACTAACTTGCCCGAAAATCCGTTATTTTTGATGATTTCGGTAAAGAAATGCGCACTCGGCTTGGGTGTCCTTTTTTGGGTTGCGAAATCCACATGCACCAAGCCAAACCGGGGGATAAAACTGCTCCACTCATAGTTGTCCATAAAGCTCCAGTGCAAATACCCTCGTAAATCGACACCCTTGTCAATCGCGTCCTTTGCGGCTGCAAGATC
>JAISIP010000174.1 GCA_031261965.1 Victivallales bacterium
ATTTTGTATCAACTTCGGTTGCATCAAACGCAACAGATTTTTAACATATACCCATTTACCGCTCATTGCAAGCCCAAAATCGCCCAAATTCGCACATTTTCCGCAAAAAACACCAAAAAACGGTTACTACTTTAACATTCGATTGCGGCGATTGATCACAAATTAGGTCAAGGTACAAGCCGCATTTGGGGATTGGCTCTTACCCGTCGGCTTTGGAATTCTTGTGATTCTATCATAGCGCAGGAAATCGTATCGTTTGCCCGGGAATGCGGCATTTCGCCCGAATTGGAATTGCCGACGGGAATCATCGGACGCAAACGAATCTCTCCCAATGGAGACGGAGTCGTAATTCTCAGCTCCTTTGCCGAGCAGGAAATCGAATGCGTTCTACCGATTTCGGGCAAGTGTCTTTATGGACATGGAACAACATTGGACAAAAATACACACGTAACATTGTCCCCCGGGCAAACAGAAGTCATTATTACACAGGATTGAGGATTGTCGTCAGAAAAATTTTTGGATTCATAAGCTCAGGCTTGGCAAAATTCTTTTATCATGGTATAGTATAACCTGAATCTGTGAAAGCAAATTTGGATAAGCGATGTTATCGCTTGATTGTCAGGTGCTTGTAAAAAAACGTAACTTCACCTGCCAGGTGAAGAGAGGATTTTTTGCAAGTGCATGGAGAACAATGGATAATATCGATTGCCATAATTTTATTCACGGACTCAGGTATAACTTATGAATATTCTTTACACCGCCACTCAAATCGCAAGTCGCGTTTCCGCCATGGGCAACGCCATCGCCGAATATTATCGCGGCAAGGAATTGACCGCAATAATTTTGATGAATGGCGGAATCTGTTTCGGTGCCGATCTCCTGCGTGCCATAAACATCCCTTTGCAAGTGGATTCAATGAGCGTATCCAGCTATTCCCGCCACCAAAGCACCGGAGTACTTAATTTTCGCTCCACACTCAAGCTTGACCCCGCCGGGCGGCATCTTTTGATCATCGATGAAGTTCTCGACTCCGGCATCACGCTTAAACGCGTTTGCGAGCAGCTCAGTCAAAGCAATGCCGCATCGCTTCGCACCTGTGTTATGATAGAAAAAGCAATCAGTCGCCCAGATGGAATTGAACACGCCGATTGGGTCGGTTTCGTCTCCCCCGATCGCTATTTAGTCGGATACGGTCTCGACTCCGACGAACGCTACCGCAACTTGCCGTATATCGCCACACTCGACTAAGAGGTTATTAGTTGATAAGCTCTAAAGGGTACTTTTTCGGAATTCCCGCCGATACATTCCCGGGGTCATCCCTTTCGCCGCCCGGAAACGGCGGTTGAAATTGGAAAGATTCGTAAACCCCGACTCCAATGCGATGTCCAACACCGAACGATCCGTTCGGATTAAAAGTTGCGTTGCGTAATTCAACTTTAACTCGATCACATACTCGATGAATCCGCGCCGCGTCGCCCGATGAAAATAGGAACTAAACGCCGGCGGAGTCATGCAAGCTTTTGCCGCAACCTCCGGCAAACACACATCCCGCCCGCATTCCAAACGGTGGTGTATAAAATTCAACACCTGATTTAAACGGTCATCGGGTTTGAAGTCGCCCGCCTCCGGAGCAACCAAATTCAGTGGTCGCAATGGCGCATGTGATAAAATTTCAAGTATTTCCAAAAATTTCAGTATTTTTGGCAACCCCTCTAAATCATACATTTCCGTCAGCGGTTTATACACGTTTTTCGCCGTTTTCAAGGGGACATGCAACCCCCGCTTGGCTTCTGTCAGCATGGTTTTTATGGCGGCGGACTCAGGCAGTTCCAAAAAATCCCGACCGCAAAATTCCGGTAAAAACTTCACCACCCGCATTTTGCTCCACTCTTCCCCGGTACTTTCGGCGCGGCAACTTAAATAGTGATGAGGCAACATACCCCCCGCAAGGACAAGATCCATTTCCGAAAAAGGTTCCAGCGACGCGCCGACAAAACGGGTACCGAACCCGGACTCCACCAAAGTTAGTTCGCACTCAGGATGCACATGGAAAACGCAATCCACCACCGGACCGATGTTGTATTCGGTTCGGAACGAAGCTCCGGGTTGAAGCAGAACGGTTTCCAAATGGTATTTCATAGTTCAAGAGTCAACCGCAATTGGAGGTCGTAGAGTTTCCTTTATTCCTCCAAATAACGCTCGGCGTCGATCGCCGCCCGACAGCCCATTCCCGCCGCCGAGATCGCCTGACGATAGCTCGGGTCGGCGCAGTCCCCCGCCGCGAACACGCCCTTAAGTTTCGTCTTGGCAGAATTTTCCTTTAAAATTACATAACCGCTCGCATCGGTGTCAATAAACTGCCTGAATTTTTCGGTATTCGGCACGTGTCCTAAAGCGACAAACACCGCACTGCATTCGACAGTGGAGATTTCGCCGGTTTTGTTGTTTTTTATCCGAATTCCACTTACTTTTCTTTCGCCGATTATCTCTTCAACCGTACTTGACCAGACAAATTCAATTTTGGGATTGGTTTTGGCACGCTCGGTCATAATACGTGAAGCACGCAACTGGTCGCGGCGATGAATTACATACACTTTACTGGCAAAACGGGTCAAAAACAACGCCTCCTCCATCGCCGAGTCGCCACCGCCAAGCACCACTACCGGGACATCTTTATAAAACGCCCCATCGCAAGTTGCGCAAGCAGAAACCCCCTTGTTCTTCAGCCGCTCCTCGGAGGGAATCCCCAAATAGCGCGGGCTTGCACCGGTGGCAAGAATAAGTGCCTCGGCTTCTATGGTTTCACCCGAAGAAAGCACAAGCGTCTGAACTCCCCCGTCGGTAAGTTTGAATTCGATTACCTCATCATATTCCAGACGCGTGCCGAAACGCTCGGCTTGCTGCTGCATGTTTTGCACCAAATCAAAGCCGGTAACCCCCTCGGGAAATCCGGGAAAGTTCTCCACGTGAGTCGTTTGAGTCAGAAGTCCGCCCGGCAATGTTCCGGCGAAAATCAGAGGATTTAAGTTTGCACGTGCGGCATAAATCGCCGCGGTGTACCCCGCCGGACCACTGCCGACGATGACGAGTTTTTCTTTTTTCATCATATTCTCCCAGAATTGTTTTCCAAAAATAACGAAAAGATCAGAAGACTCCACAACAAATAACTGTGATCGCGTTTCGCGCAGGCGTGTTCTTGCCACAATTTCATAAGCGCATCGCGATTGAAATATCCGTCATTGCAGAGTTTACCGTCAAAAAGTGCCTGTTCCGCCAATTTGTGCCATTCTCCCCGCAAATAAGCGGCAATCGGCACGCCGAATCCCCGCTTGGGGCGGTTCGCAATCGCTCCGGGCAAAATATCTTTGAACGCTTCGCAAAGAATATGTTTGCGTTTAGATCCGTGCAACTTGTACGATAACGGCAACTGCGCGGCAAACTCCACCACATCGCGATCTAAAAACGGCGAACGCACCTCAAGCGAAAACGCCATAGACGCGATGTCCACTTTAGTTAAAATATCCCCCGGCATATAGGTATGCAAATCGAGTTCGGCAAGTCGTTCAACCCGATTAGGCGAACTTAACTCCCCACTTAAATTATCAAAAATCTCAGCGGAATTGCGATTCGCGGCAACTTGCAACTTTTCCCCAAAAATCGCCCGTTTGCAGGGCATTTCACAACGGTCAAGCAAGGTAAAATAACGTCGTTGCGCAGGAGCGGACATGACCCGTAAAAAACGGCGCAACCGCCCGGTGCGGGTTCGCTCTCCGCTGTCAGGGATCAGCGAACCGGCAATTTGCAGCAACGGACGCTGCAAAAAAACCGGCAACAACGAAAAACGCGACGCGTAACGAAGCGCCAAATAACGCTCGTAACCGCAAAACACTTCGTCCGCCCCATCGCCGGAAAGCGCGACTTTGACCTCTGACGCGGCAAATTCCGCCAAGAGCGCCGTCGGTAAAATCGATGCGTCGGCGTAAGGTTCGCCACAATGAGCGGCGAGCTTTTCCAGCAAGGCAAAATCATTCGCGTTTACCATTTTTTCCCGTCGGTGCAACCCTCCGCCGATGGTTTGGTTAATCGCACCGGCAGCAAGTTCGGCAAAAGAACGCTCATCGTACTTGGCATCGGCAAAACCGATCGTGTAAGCGTTTGTGATTCCGGGATGCCGTTCCGCCGCGGCGATTGCCGTAACTATGGTCGAATCAACCCCGCCTGAGAGAAACGTTCCGACCGGGACATCCGCCACCAGTCGGCGTTTGACCGCTTCAGTTACTAAAACCCGCAACTTTTGGGCAGAATCTTCAAAAGTGGCGGAAGTTTTTTGCGAATAGTCGAGTTTCCAGTAATTGCCAATCGCGGCGGTGTTATCATCCAATCGGAATTCCAGCTGATGACCCGGAGCAAGCTTGTGCACTCCGCGGTAGATTGTCCCGGTGCCGGGGACGTATTGAAAACTCAAATAATCGCTGACGGCATTTACATCAAGTTCCGTCGGCATTGCGGGGTGGCACTTAAGTGCTGAAAATTCACTGGCAAAAACCAGCATCCCGTTGGACACAAAGTAAAGCAACGGTTTTTGCCCCAGCCGGTCACGGGCGAGTAAAACTCTCCGCGTCTTGGTATTGTACGCGGCAAAGGCGAACATACCGTCAAGCAAACGCGTGCATTCCCCGCCGAGTTCCTCATAGAGATGTACAATCACCTCGGTGTCCGACGAGGTGCGAAAAGTGTGTCCGCGTGCCAATAGCTTTTCGCGCAAATATTGAAAATTGTAAATCTCGCCGTTGTAGACAACAATGACCGTGCCATCCTCGTTGGTGGCGGGTTGGGTGCCGTTTTGAAGGTCGATAATCGAGAGTCGCCGATGACCGAACGCAACTTGCGCGTCAAAATACGTCCCCGCAGCATCCGGACCGCGATGTGTCAACGCCGCATTCATTGCAGATATAACATCACCTACGGTCGGGTCGCCGCGATGATTGACAATTCCGGCAATTCCACACATAACAACACCGCTATTCCGAATATAATCACACTTTTGAGGTTTAATATACTCGGATAAGTTGACCTTTTCAAGTTGAACGGGTATATTTTACTTATGTCAAATGAACTTAATTTTTTGAAAAAACTGCTCCCGAGCCTAACCCAGTCCGACTCCGTCGCGGTCGGGCCCGGGGACGATTGCGCCGCCTTGAATTGGGATGAAAACCATCTCTTGCTCGTCGCCGTCGATCAACTGATCGGCGGAGTTCATTTTTTCCGGGAGACCACCACTCCAAAACAGGCAGGTCGCAAACTTATATGCCGAAACCTTAGCGACATCGCCGCGATGGGCGGGAGTCCGCTTTGGGCGTTGCTGACCGTCGCGACGGCGGGAAGAAATGCCGATTGGATTTTAAATTTCTGTCACGGGGTATCTGAGTGTGCGGCACAATATGGAGTTTCGATAGTAGGGGGAGACACCGCGTCGCTCCCTGCCCCCGGCGAAGTCACCACTCTTACGATCATGGGAATTATCGAACGCGACAATATTGTGCGAAGAAACGGAGCAAAACCCAATGACGTGCTTTTTGTGACCGGCACACTTGGGAATTCACTAAAGAGCGGTCATCATCTCAACTTCACTCCGCGACTTGCCGAGGGAAGATTTTTATCGCAAAACTATTACGCCACAGCGATGATCGACCTTTCGGACGGGTTGCTTTTAGATGCCAGGCGTCTGGCAGAAGCGTCCGATGTGCGGTTTGCGCTTGACGTAAACGCCTTGCCGCTTCGCGCCGGAGCAAATCAGAATAATGCCCTCGCCGACGGGGAGGATTACGAGCTTTTGTTTACCGTCCCCCACGACCGGGCGGATCACTTGGAACGGGAATGGAAATTCGGAAAATTAACCCGAATCGGGATCGCGCAATCCGGCACGCCGGACATCTGCGAAATGAATGGCAAATCGTTGACGGCAAACAGGAAATGCGGTTATGAACATTAAACAACAAATCATCACTCACTCCGAAAATGAAACCGAGAATTTTGCGGCGCAATTTGCCCAAACACTGCCGCGGGGAACCGTCGTCGCACTCGACGGGGATTTAGGCGCGGGCAAAACGGTGTTTTCACGCGGATTCGCCCGCGGGCTGGGCATTACCGAACCGGTCTCCAGCCCGACCTACACTATCGTTCAGGAATACCCCCTGCCCGATAGCAAAGGGATGCTCTATCACCTCGATCTTTACCGCATCGAAAACTCGATTTCCGCCCTCGCGTTTGGGGTGGACGAATTCCTCAAAGACCTTGAATCGATCGCATTGGTGGAGTGGCCGGAGCGAATCTCCGATATTTTGCCCCCCGCTGTTACAACTGTAAAAATCCGTCATCTCACCGATAATGAGCGTGAAATCACAATTTTGGAGGAAGCTTGTTCTTAATGCAACAACTTAGAGGCAGCCTCAACTTGCCTAACACTCCGCCGTGGCGAAATAGTCTATCCTATCGTTCTTTGCTCGCTGTTTTTTTCGGAGGGTTAAGCATCGGAGTCTTGGGTTCGCTGGGAGCAGAGCTGCTATTCGCGGTCACTTTGGGCGATTTGCAGTCCCCCAAAGTCATCATCGTTGCCATGGCAGGGCAATATCTCTCGTTGCCGGTAATGCTGTTTTGGCTTTATCGCAGTTTACCCCGTGGTGAACTCTTTGCCAAACTCGGTCTTTGCAAGCTGAAAAAAGGCGATTGGCGGGCGATTTTGACCGGGATAGTACTTATTATCTTGTCTAACGAAATTTTGACCTCCGCCTGGAAAATGCTGCTCGACTATTTCGGGGTGGTTTATTATGAGCAGCAAAATATTCTTGCGCTGCTTTCGCAAGCGGATTTTTTCACCGTGCTGGGCATGGGGATTTGTACGATAATCGGCGCGCCGATTATTGAGGAGATCTTCTTCCGCCGTCTTCTCTACGAATTGTTGCTTCCGCTCGGAACAATCCGGGCAATATTGCTCGGTTCATTTTTGTTTGCGGTAATTCACTTTTTTTTGCTGGGAATTCCGGCACTGTTTTTTATGGGATTGGTGTTTCAGATTATTTTTCTGCTCAGAGGCAACCTCGCTTGCGCGATGATTGCACATGCGGTGGCTAATTTACTCGCCTTTGCCGGAACATTGCTGGTCGCCTGACTGATGGGGCAGACACAAGGGTATCTCTAAAAACTCACCTTGAGTTAAAGAATCGATAGAGTCGTAATTTGAAGGTGCGATTTTCAGTCAAATTTCCAGTTTTTAAAGGTAGCCATAACTTTTCACGGTTGTGTCGCCTCCTTTAGAAGCATTGCATACTCCCGGTTGCTACGCTCAGTCAAGGGGAGATACACTATTCCCGGAAATTCCTGAATGTCGCTATTACCGTAGGAGACAACCGTCACCGGATTTAATTTATGCCACTTGGCGATCCGGCGTTCATCAAACGGCGAATCCAACGGCATATCAAACAAAATAAATTTTTGAATCGCGTTTTGAGGCAGTTGAAGCGCGGCGATGACGCCAATTTGCGCCTCCGATCCGATTCCAATGCAAATCACCGGCAAAGCATTATCCTTTAGGTGTTCGGTCAGTTCTTTACGGTATTGAGTCGCAACATTGCGAAATTCGCCACCTTGAATAGATACGGAAATGGTCTTGACTCCGTATTCGCCGAGTGTATAGATAAATTCCCGCAACAACGGTTCGTTTTCGTCAGCGATAACAACCGCCAAAAGCTTCGCGTTTGGGGGTGATTTCTTCGGTTGCGCCTCGTTCCAAATTGCGACAAATTCATGTGAGGGAAAATATTCCCCTTGAGCGGAACGCACCGGCCACTCCGATTCAGGTGGGAGTTGTCCGCCAGAATTCCGCTCCAACTCGGCGATGCCGGAGAGATAAGCGGTGATCAATTGATAGACGATTTTATTCAGCGCGTGATGTTCCGCTTTAACTCGCGAAAAATCAGGTGGGGTACTAATGTTAAGTACCGCAACCCCCTGATCACGGAGCAGTTGACCATACCGGCGCGAAGGTGATTCACCCGGGCAATTATAGGTATTGATGATCAGTCGGGGCGCGTGATCACGAGGATTGATTTCTTCGCTGTAGCGCGACCCGCCCGCCCAGGCCGCCGCAGTGAATTTTTCGGGATTTCCGTTGCAAAGCTGTTGCGCCATACTGCCCCCGGAGGATTCGCCGGTGATTAACAGTTTGCCGGCTGGAATTCCAAGTTTCTCTGCAACTTTCTTTTGCGCTAAAAACACCATTTCGTGCCAACCAGATTCGGGATAGATAAAATATTGCGAGTGTCCCTTGATCTGAGTGCTTGGTGGAATGCGCAAAGCAAATACCACGCATTGCGCCTCTTTTGCCAGATTTTGAAGCCACTCTTGCGAACCCGGTAACTTCTTTTTTTCCCCGTTAAACGGCGCGTAAAAGATCATCTGCTTTATGTCTTGTCGCGGTTTGCCCTGAGCATTTAGCGGAATTGTATACCCGACTGTGGCCTTTTTGCCAAACCAGCCGTTTTTTATGGTAAAACTCACGTACATAACGCCGTTTGTCACTTTGACGGTATCGTTCTTAGGATGTATAAACGGGTAAACTTCGTAAAAGTAAAAAACTCCGATGCTTAATGTCAACACAATCAAAAAAAAGATTGGAATCACTCTTTTTTTGTTTTTCAAAATTTTCATTCACGTCCTCCAATATATTCGTCAAGTTAACCTGAATCCGTGAAAGAAAATTTGGATAAGCGATGCTATCGCTTGATTTGTCAGGTGCTTGTAAAAAAACGTAACTTCACCTGTCAGGTGAAGAGAGGATTTTTTGCAAGTGCATGGCAAACACTATGATAATATCGATTGCCATAATTTTATTCACGAATTCAGAGTTAAATTCAGATTCCGGCAACAAACTTATTTTAGCAGGAATGGCATGTGATTTAATCAATTTATTTAAAGAATCCAACACAACGCGTTTTGATTCGTCAAAAAAGAGGAATATCGGGACGCGCGCCTTGGGCAAATTATCCGGTAACGCAAGTTCCTCAAACGGCCAATCAAGCGGCGGATTGAGGGCAATCACTCCGGCTAAACCGGCAATATCGCTCAAAG
>JAISIP010000186.1 GCA_031261965.1 Victivallales bacterium
TAATTACTGAAACCATGGAAGGAACTAGGGTTCTAGCTCTCAAGGTGATCTTTAGAGATCCACCGGTGGATCAAAACGAAGAGGTTTAGTTTTAACTAAGCTTCTTTTGATAAAAATCAATCATTACTTTTGTCTCTTTGAATCTTTGCTGTTTTGCAATGGAGTCGGGACTTCTAAAACATAGCGAAAACCCAGATCCCCGGCACTGTCGTTGACGTAATAAGCGTTTGCGTTATCCACCTGCTCGGCATCGGTGGCGTAAGAACCGCCAAGAGCCATAAACCCCGGTTCGGCTTTATCCGATGAGCGAACCAACTCCCTCACATTGCCGGTGAGACCCAAAACCCCGTAAACTGAAATATCATCGGGAAACGCTTTGGACGGTGCCCCTACCGGAAAATCCTTGCACCGAGGATTGTCGCGCAGCAACGCCCGACCCGGCTCGTAAGTATTGCCCCAGACATAGACTCTGCCATCAACTCCCCGTGCCGCTTTTTCCCACTCTAATTGAGTCGGCAGCCGACAAATCATCTGAAGTTTTTTACCGAGATAGGCACAATATTCTTCCGCCGCTTCGCCGGAGATCCCGACAACCGGCAAATCGGGTCTAAAGGGCGGCGCAAGCTCGCCCGCTTCGTTCCAAATCGGATGTCGCTCGCCTGAGTCCGGGTCAAAAGAATACCAGGCGCGACATCGTTGTTTTGCCTCACTTGTCGGTAACGCTCTCCAAAACTCAAGATATTCAGCGAAAGTAACTTCCGTTGTACCGATCATAAATGAGTTCAATTGGATTTTTCCGACCCCGACCCGCCCGGTGTTGCTGCCGTAAAAAAACTTTCCGCCGGAAATATAACGGACATTTGGCGGAAAAGTGTCGGGCATGGCAAGCTCCAAAGTCACTTCGCCCGCCAGTGGAATCAGCACCGGCGTGGTCACTTCGTCGCCGGAGGGCAAAGAGATCTCCGATATATAACTCCCAACCGACAATTCAAAGCTCTGAAGTTCATCGCCAATCGGCAAATTTTCCGCCAAGACTCCGGAGTTGTTTTCGGTTTGTGTCGAATCAATCCGAACAATATTGCCTGAAGCATCGCGAATGGTCATGCGGCGATCCCGGTAATTGCTTCGGACTTTTAAAGTGCCGAGCCGACTGTCGATTTTGTCCACCAGTGCGGCAAGTTGTGCGTCATTATCGAGTGCGTGTCTAAAGAGATTCCCCCAACGCGCCCGCGCTTGACGCAAAAAGCTCAACATTGCGCCGTCATTTTCGATGCGCGAATAAAAAATCAAAGTTGATTTAAAAATATCCTGACACATCCGATTTACCGCCGATTCACGCAACCCGAATTCCGTCGATCGACTGATAAATTCCAGCGCGGAGTTGTAACCGTTCTCCCGCTCCGAAATCAGTCGGTACAGCTCGTTTTCCAGCATCCGTACTCTAATGTTGTTGTGCGTAACAGCAGAACGCTCCCGCAACAAATTAAAGGTACGCAACGCCAACGCGCTATAGTTGTTCGCCTGCACGTAATTGTATTCCGCCAAGTTGATAAGTGAACTGCTTTGCGAAAGATTGGAAAAATGAATAAACCCGTAATAGCCTGTCCATGTGAGAATCGCCGCGGTCAAAGTGGCGGGAATCAGCGGGTGGCGACGAATCAACTTAGTCAAGCGATAAAGTAAAGTCGGCGAATAAACGCTGACCGGGTAGTCGTCGAGATAATTATGGACATCGCGCAACAAGTCGGCAACCTTGGCATAGCGTTTTGCCGGATTTCGCGCCATCGCCTTGAGGCAGATAGATTCCAGCTCAAGCGGAATCATCGCCGCTTTGGGAGCCGCCCGGCGCGGCGGAATTAAACGCCCTGACATCGCCAGACGCATAATATCTTCAGGCGATTTCCCCGCCGTAAACGGGGCGGTTTTCCAGGTTAAAATAGTGTAGAGAATAGCTCCAAGCCCATAGATGTCCCCGGCTTCGGTCGGAACGGTGACTTCGCCGGAGAGTTGCTCCGGTGGCATAAACGCAGGAGTACCCCCCAATACATTTTTATCATCTTCGGGCGAGTCGGATACATTGCTGTTAATCACACCATCTAAATCCAACTTTATTCGACTGCCTTCCCCCGCCGGATCGAGATCGGCGCGATAACGCGCCATGCCCCAATCCATCACCAGCACTTCGCCATAATCCCCCACCATCAGATTGCCGGGCTTTAGATCGCAATGCAAGATTCCGTGGCTATGCGCAAAAGCGACTCCGTTGCACGCGCCGATAAAGATTTCAAGCAACCGATGCAGCGTATAAGTATGGCGATAGTTCTCCTGATCTTCATCGATTTTGCGGAGAATCGTCCGCAAGGTTTCGCCTTCGATGCGTTTCATGGTAAAATAGATACCCACATCATCGAAGACGCCGAGCCGATGCACCGGCGGAATATTGGGGTGGTCGATTTGTGCGGTGATTCGCGCTTCGCGGATAAACCACTCGATATTTTCAGCTTTGTTGCGATATTGCGGACGCAGGATCTTGAGTGCGACCTCTCGGTTCAACCCCGGTTCGTGGGCGGAAAACACCGCGCCGACTCCGCCGATACCGATGGTTGAAAGCTCATTATAATCTTGAATCCGATTGCCGAGCGGAATCTCCATGGCACGGCGCAACTCTTCCGGCGAAAGCATACTCTCGCCGTTCGCACCATATATCAGAGTTTTTTGATCATCTTCCCATTCAAGCGGGGAGTTTTCTTCGTTTTCACTCACTTTTCGCTTATCGCCATTTGGGACTATTTGTCATATCCTGCACGAATTTCGCGTACCCCTTGTGAGAAGCCGTCAAAATATTCCGACTCCGGGGCTTTGTCCAGCTGAATCATTTTCGCCCCGTCCCAGGTAAATCCGGTTGGGAATACAAAGCATTTCGCCTCCTGACGGCGACCCATGTCGAAATTCTCCATGCCGATTACCACACCGACGAAATCACCCTGTTTAGTGATGATAAAGTCCCCCGGCTCCGCCTTTAGCTCACCGGCGGAACCACGTCCGAGATTGCGGATGTAAAGCTGCGGTTCGCCTGAACCCAGATCGAGAGAGCAGCGTCCGTTGAGCGATGCCGATTCCTTGCCGAACGACCCGGCCTTAAAGAGAAACAGATCTTCCAACCCGCGCTGTTTAAGTACGTCGATGGTCAGGGCGGCTAACGGTTGACGACCGCGAATCGAAAATTCGATTGCCGCGATTTTCGGCTCATCCGGCAGGAGCAACAACGGACCGTGCAACAACGTCCCTGCCTGATCTTGCGGAGCGGAAGAGACGTTTACCCGATACTCAAGCCGGTCGATACGGTGGAAATTCAAAGCGTATGATTCATCGCCGAACAGCTGTTTATGGAAACCCGGCATCACGGTTTTGCCCGCGATGGTAATTAACGGCAAAAAGTACACGCCGCCGCCTTTTTGATCCAGCAGCAGCCGTTTTTCGTTTAAAGAGAGAGTCAGCCGCACTATCGCCGCGTCATAACGCTCAAGTACGTCGCTGCGCAACTTGTCTTCAATTGAACGCAATTCACGCTCGGTTGCCTCAAGTTTTGCCTGAGCTGTGTCCGCTTTGCCTTGCGCCTGCGCTTTTGCCGCAACGGTTCGGGTCACTTCGTCCTGGCTTTGATCCAAGGCGGCTTTGGTACGCGACAGCTCGGTCACGGCATTTTTTAGCATCTTTTTGGCATCTTCAAGTTGACGTTGCACTTCGCGCATCTCCACTTCACGTTGTTCCGCGAGTTTTCGATTGCGTTCGGACTGTCCGCGGACCTGGGCAAGGTCGTGTTCCGCAACGCTGAGTTTGCCTTGGGCAAACGAAAGATTAGTCATCAATTTTTGCGCTTCTTCACGGGTTTGAGCAAGCTTGGTTAACTCCGACTCAAGCGTAGTGCGAACGCCGGAAAGCTCTGTCTGCTTGGCAGACAGCACTTCGCGGGTCTTTACAAGCTCCTCATCGGTCTGTTTGAGAGTTACTTCCCGCTCCTGCAAGGTTGTACGCGTATCGGCAAGCTGCTGCTGACTGACGGCGAAATTAGTATTCAGTGTCGCCAAATTGCCGGAAACCGTTTGTAAACTGCCGCGCAGACGGTGCAATTCGGCTTCAGCTTCATTTTTTTGCACTCCGGCGAGCGTCCGCTTGCGAATCTCCTGCAAAAGAGCTTCCTGGAGTTGTGCCGGCGACAACGCCCCGGCGTTTTCCGAATTTAAATCAATTTTACGTTCAAGCAGTTCCGTACGACTAAGCGTCTCGGCAAGTTCGTTGGCCAATGCCCGGAGTTGCGCTTCGCGTTCTTGTGAAAATCCTTCGCGTGATTGCGCTTCGCGCAACTCTTGGCGTGTTGCTTCAAGCTCTTCGCTCCGGCGGCGCAATTCAGCTAAGACGATCGCCGAGGAACCGCGATCGATGATCGCCGAACCCCGCCCCATGGTGCCGGCTTCTCCCTGCGGCGACATTCCGGCGAACATCGCGAGCATCGCTGACACCAAAAAGTCGCACATTACTATTAAGATCGAGCGGTTCACTTCGTTTTTCCTCCACTATAGAGAAGTTTCCGGCGCAACGGAAACAGCAACGCCAAACGCAAAATCAAACTGAGAATAATACCAATTAGAGTGGAAGAGTAAGCGATCACCAGACTGCTTTGAGTGGAAAAGACCATCAGCAAAAACCCGGAGATCGTACCGAACAAGCCGATATAAAGCGGCACATCAAAGAAGACATCCGCATTTTCCAGCTCTTTTAGCCGAAGCGCGGTCGCTTGTGCTCCGCGCCGAACCCCGTTTACCACCAGCGCGGCGACGACAAACGCGCAAAACTGAAGCAGTACGATCGCCGTAAAAATACACATCGCAATCCGTCCGAAAGTACGCTCTTTATCCGCGATGCTCTGCCCGGAATCCGGGGCAACCTTGCCGAACACCTGATCTTTTGCCCCGCCGGTGAATAGTTCGGAGACAAAATCGTTGTGATCAAACAGATAATTCATCAGATAAAAACACCCCGCTGCGATCAAAATCAACAACACTGTCCATAAAATCCAACCACCACTTTTTTTCATTATATTCAGCTCCTTGATATGGTTAAGGTACAACGTCATAAGGTTATCTGTAATTACAATACGCCCGTTTCTTGAAATATTCAAGGCGGATTTTCAGGAATTCGAGATAAACCTATTTGCCAAAAGCCGCTTTTGCGTGTATCTTTAGCGGTTGGGAATCTCTAAAAACCGGATTGTATTAAAAATTGGCAATTTTTAGAGATAACCTTTAGAGATAACCGAAATATATAATATAGAAGCATATAATCTTGACCAACACTGCTCCATGAAAATTTTAAACTGGTACGTGACCCGCGGATTTTTTCTCGCCTTCGGTATGGCGATAGTCATACTGACTTTTGGAATGACCGGGGCGAATCTGATCAAAGTATTTGATCTGGTTTCGCAGGGGATCTCTTTTTGGACTTTCCTCAAATTCACCGGGTACATTTTGCCGATCGTGCTGACTTTTACCGTGCCGTGGGCGGTCATGGTCGCGGTGATGCTGGTTTTCGGCCGCATGTCGGCTGATTCCGAGATCACCGCAATGCGGGCTTGCGGGATTTCGATTTTGCAGATTGTTTCGCCCATTCTGATTTTTACCTTTCTTTTGACGCTACTTTGTCTTTATTTGCAAGTCGAGGTCGGTCCGCCCTTTCTCGGTAAATCTCGTGATTTGATGAAGACCGCGGCGATCGATCAACCGCTCGCGTTATTCGAGCCGGGCAAACAAATTTCTCTTGAAAATATGATCATATACATTGACGACAAAGAGGGGCAAAACGGCCTAAAGGGCGTTCAAATCTACACCATGAATGATGACAGAAGCACAATAAAGCAAGATATTTCCGCCGTCCGGGGCAAGCTTTTGCTGGATAAAGAAAAACAAATTTTAACGGTTCAACTTTTTGACTGTCTTTTGATTAACGCGGCACCTTCCGCCGAGCTGGACTCTGACGGACCGCAAAGAATGTTTTCCGAAGAGCTCTCTTTTGGCTTTAATTACGGCAAGGAGGCAAATGAAATGCGTGTCAGCGTCCGCCCGAAATATATGACGCTTTCCGATCTGATGGGGCGTATTCGCCTGACCAAAGAACTCAATAAGGATACGACCGAATTGGAAGTTGAGCTAAATCAGCGAATTGCGTTCGCGCTTTCGCCGATCGCGTTTTTATTGCTCGGGCTGCCCCTGGCGATCCGCACCAGCCGTCGTGAAACCTCGGTCGGGCTGTTTTTGAGCGTGATTCTCGCCGGAGTATTTTTTCTCTCCATTATTCTGTGCGAATCGCTGTCGATATATCCTAATTTGTATCCGCAATATTTGTTGTGGCTGCCCAATATCGCATTTCAAATCGCCGGAGCGATAATGACCTACCGAATCAGTCAAAGATAATATGTAGAGGAAAGTTCCATGGATCAACGCGGTTATCTGAAATTTATTTTGACAGTTTTAGTGCTGGTGATCGCCTTTTTCGGCCATGTGCTGATTACAGCGGTTGATCGGGTTCGCGACAGCAATATGCGTATACTCGAAAAACTCGAAGCGTTGCCCGGGAAAATCGCACTGGTGTCCCGCCCGGCGGACTCTTCGGCGTCCGTCGCTCACACCACTATCCCGGAGCAAAGCAAAATCGCGAATCGGGAGTTTTTTGACCCCAAAGCGGAAGTCGGCGGGCGGTTAATCCAGGCGACCTCGGCAGACACGGCTAATATGAATTCTCTGGTCAACAACGATGCCGCCGCCTCGGAGTTCAATTCGCTGTGCAACTCCAGTTTGGCGGAGCGAAATTATGAGAAGCCGGAGGAGTTTCAGGGGCTTTTGGCGGAATCATGGAGCATATCACCCGACCATTTGGTCTATCGGATCAAACTGCGCAAAGGGGTTTATTGGCACGATTTCACCGACCCGGTGACCGGCAAAGAACACCGCAATGTCGAAGTCACCGCCGCGGATTTTAAGTTCTATGTCGATGTGGTCAAAAATCCCGATGTGAATTGCGAACCCATGCGCGGTTATCTGGCGGATCTCGAAGAGGTCAAAATCATCGACGATTATGAATTTGAGGTTCGCTGGAACAAGCCTTATTACGGCTCGCTGATGGTCACTTTGGGGCTTTCCCCGATGCCGCGCCACCTTTATTGGGCATACGACGGTCCGTTTGACGGCAAACGTTTCAATGACGACCACATCCGCAATCGCATGATTGTTGGGTGCGGGGCGTATATGTTCGTCCGCTGGGACAAAGACCGCCGGGTGATTTTTCGGCGCAATCCGCGCTATTTCGGCAACCGGTACGGAGCTGCTCCCGCGCTGGAATATTTAGTATATGAGATTATAAAGCACCCCAACACCCGTTTTCAGGCACTGTTGTCGGGCGATCTGGATCGACTCGCGCTGACTCCTGATCAGTGGATGCAACGCACCGACAGTGAACCATTCCGTGACGGGACGCTTAAACGCTACAAGTATCTGTCATTTTCCTACTCATATATCGGCTGGAACTTACGCAATCCTCTGTTTGCCGACGCGAAAGTCCGCAGAGCGTTGACCATGCTGATTGACCGCGAAAAAATCCGCAGGGATATTTATTTCGGCTTGGCCGAAACTGTTACCGGTCCTTTTTCCCCGACCGGCATTTACGCCGACCCTACCATTAAACCGTATCCGTACGACCCGATTGCCGCAAAAAAACTGCTTGCCGAAGCGGGGTGGAAAGATGAAGACGGTGACGGCATACTCGAAAAATCCGGCAAAAAATTTACCTTTACCATGCTTCAAGTCGCCAGCAGCACCACCCAGCAACGAATGATGCCGATAATTAAAGAGACCCTCGCCGCCGCCGGAGTGGATATGAAAATCCAGAATGTCGAATGGTCGGTCTATGTGCAACGCCTCGAAGAACAAACCTTTGAAGCATGTTGTCTGGCGTGGACAAGCCCGCCCGACCCCGACCCCTATCAAGTTTGGCACTCAAGTCAGGCGGGAATCCGCGGCAGCAGCAATCATATCGGCTTCAAGAACGCTCAGGTGGATCAATTTATCGAAGAGTTACGGCGGACGTTTGACCCCAAGCGGCGGGTTGAGCTTGCCCACCGGTTTTGCCAAATTTTACATGAACAGCAACCGTACACATTTCTTTTTGCCCCTTATAATTTATTAGCTCAATCGGGGCGTTATAAAAACGTTAGGATATTTCCATTGGGAATGCCGGAATCTCTTTTTTGGGTTCCGACGCTCAATCAGCACTCAGTGCCAAATCTGTAATAAGGAAGAATATATTATGATTAAAACCGTTGTCATCGGAGCCGCCGGACGCATGGGGCGTCGGCTGGTTGCAAACATCGCAGAGAGCAAAAATCTAATTTTATCCGGCGCGTTGGAGTCGAAAAATTGTCCTTTTCTCGGACAAGATGCCGGGCAACTTGCCAATTGCGCCAATGCAAATGTCGCAATTACATCAGATCTGTCCAAGGCACTTGAAAGAGCCGATTCTGTGATTAATTTTGCAACTGAAAACGTGCTTGAAACCACCCGCGCCGCTGTTTCTATGGGTTGTTCGGTGGTGATCGGCACGACCGCGCTCAATCAGCAGGAAAAAGCCGAGTTGGCAAAATTAGCCCAAGCCGGAGGGCGAATCGTCTCGGCTTATAATATGAGCATCGGAGTGAATCTGCTCTTTAAGCTGGTAAAAGAATCTGCAACGATCCTCGGTGCAAATTACGACGTCGAAATTACTGAAATGCACCACAATCAAAAAAAGGATGCCCCCAGCGGAACCGCCGTGCGTCTCGCCGAAGTTGTCTGCGAAGCATGGGGTTGGGATTACGATAAAGATGTTCGCCACGGTCGCGAAGGAATAGTCGGGGAACGCTCCAAGCACGAGATCGGTATGCACTCTTTGCGCGGCGGCGATGTGGTCGGCGACCACACTGTGACTTTTGCGATCAACGGCGAACGCGTAGAGCTTACTCACAAGGCCTCCAGCCGCGATACCTTCGCCAAGGGAGCGTTGCGGGCGGTGGAGTTTCTCGCGACTGCAAAACCGGGGCTTTACGATATGCAAGACGTATTGGGTCTGAAATAAAACGTTAGAGGCATTGTGAAAAGATCAATTTGGATTATATCGGGTGAAGCCTCCGGCGACGTTTACGGTGCGAAACTCGCCAACGAAATGCGACAAATCGCCTCCGAACGTGGTGACGAGCTGTCGGTGTCCGGCATGGGCGGACCGAATATGATCGGTGCCGGACTCGATATAAAAGTTGACTCCACCGAACTTGGGGTCATCGGCGTGATTGAGGTGCTGAAACATATTTTTACTTTTATCGGCATCTTTTTCAGCTTGGTTAAACAGGCGAAAAAAGCGCGTCCGGACGCGGTCGTTCTGATCGATTACCCCGGGTTCAATCTGCTCTTTGCATTAGCGATGTACCGCAATAAAATTCCGGTAATCTGGTATGTTTGCCCCCATCTTTGGGTTTGGGGCAAGTGGCGGTTGCCGGTGCTCGCCAAGATTTGCACAAAAATGCTGGTGATTTTTCCCTTTGAGACCGAGGTGTTCGCGCCGACTCGCCTTGAAACGGAGTTCGTCGGTCATCCGCTTATCGATATTGTCGAGGAGCGGCGCGACCCGAACATCGTGCGGGAACCCGATAGTTTTCTTTTACTGCCCGGCAGCCGCACTATGGAGATCGATTTTTTGCTCAACCCGATGCTTGCTACGGTTTCTGAGCTTGCCAAGCGACACCCGGAATTGAAGTTTCATATTGCCGCGCCGCGTGAAAAAATCGCGAAATTAGCCGGTGAAAAATACGCTCTCTATCGCAAACGTCACCCAGAAGTTCCCCAGATTTCAATCAGTTGCGGCGATACCGGCGCTTGGCAGCAGCGTGCCGGAACCGGGCTTGCCGCCAGCGGAACAGTCACTGTGGAATCCGCCATTGCCGGGTTGCCGCTGGTGGTCGGCTACAAGCTCAATTGGGTTACGATTGCCGTGGCGGCACTGGTGGTACGGCTGTATCGCGGATTTTTTACCATGGTCAATATCATCGCCAACCGGGAGATTTATCAAGAGTTTCTTCAGCACCATTTTCGCACTGAAGAGTTGCTCCCCGCCATCGAGGCGATCTTGCCCGGCGGCAGTCGTCGCGCCGAAGTCGAGGCCGGAATGGTCGAAGTAAAGACCATGCTCACCCCCAACAGCGGCAGTGCGGCACGGCAAGCCGCCGAAGCGTGTTACGGTGTTATCGCCAGCGAAACGACGGTTTGATAATAACGGAGCTTTTGTTTGGCATCGGAAACCGCGCCGGGCAAATCGGCGGATTCAAAGACCTTGACCGCCTCGGCCTGGAGCTTTTCCGCCTCTTGGGGGTTTCCCAACCGATACGCTAAAAGCGCCTGCGTGTTCAAACAAGAGCCGTATAGCGCATTCTTTTCATTGCGCGGCAACAACGACGCGGCGCGGGCAGTCAACATTTTTGCATTGGTAAGTGCCTCCGGGTCATCGGGTTGACGGGTCAGAAGCGTCCACGCCATTTGATTGTCCGCATCGGGGTCGTTGGTGATATTTTTGATGTATTCTTGCACAATTAGAGTGTTGTACGAGGCAAGTTGCGGATTGCGTCCAATGAGGTTGCCTGCCTCAAAATAGAGCCGGGCAACGGCCGGGGCGAGTTTGATTTGCGATTGAACAAGCTTAAACGCATCCTCGGCGCGACCGCTGTTTTCAAGCACAAACAAGCGCATTCGCAACGCGGTGGGTTGCCCTGGCTCAAGTTCAAAAATCGAATCGACCAACTTGCGCATTCTAACTTCGTTTTCGCCGCGCAGCATAGTCGGCAATTGATCGAGCAACCCGGCGAGCTTGCGTTGCACTTTGCGATCGAGCGTGCCGTTGAGGCATTTTTGCAGAGCCTCTCCGAGATAAGCGACTTCGCCGCTCCAAATAATTTCGCCACTGTTGTCTGTGACGAAAGCCAACGGCAAAAGCGGACTGTTTGCGACATACTTCGGGGTCAAAGTCCGCTGGGTGTCCACCCCGAAACTCAACGTAAAATCGGGACGGCGAGACAGCAAAACTTTGACATCCGACTCACTATCCGGGGTAACGACCGCCAACTGAACTTGGTTGGCAAAAGTTCTCCTGAGATAGTTCAACAGAGTTAACGTATCATCTGTATTCCAGGCGCGGGTCAGCAAAAACACCACCGCCTTGATTTGGGGTTCGCGATTGGAAAATCTGACCGGCGGGAGCATTTGCAGAGGAACGCCTTGCACCCACTTAATTTTGGTCAACTCTTCGACCGGGTCGCCGGGTCGCAGGGCAAATGCGTTAAAAACAGCAAGCAGCGAGACGGCAAACAGAATCGTTTTTTTCATGTAGCTCCCCTATATATTTAACCCGGTTTCTTCGTTCAAACGGTTAAAAAACTTGTCCATAAACTTAGCGCGTTGCGCGGCGATTTTTTTGCCCGGCTTAGTTCGCATTTCACCCGGCAATTTGCGCAATTTCACCAAATACTCCCGATACGCCGTATCCTCCCGGCTGTAGGCGGGCGAGTTGAGTGCTTCCGCTTCGGTGTTGTGCAGTCTGGCGTTTTCGCGTCCGGCAAACAAAAAAGCCCGCCCCAAGCCGACCGCTCCGAGCGAATCGAGTTTATCCGCATCGTAGACGATCTCGGCTTCAAGCGATGCCGGAATCCGCCTGGCGCGATAACGGTGCGTTAAAATCGCCGCTGAAACCCGATCGATAAAGTCAGATTCAAATCCCTCTTCGCACAACAAGGGAATCACCAATTTTGCCCCCAATTCGGCGTGACAGAGTCCGCCTTTTGCCTGTGCCTCTTCGGGTCGCGCCAAATCGTGCAACAACGCCGCCATGCGGACAACTTGCTTATCCGCCATAGGCAACATCTCCGCTAAGCGCAACGCATTTTGGATAACGCGTCTGGTGTGGTCAAAGTCATGACACGCGCCGGATGCGTCCAATTTCGCTTTTACTGCGGCCGAAAGCAACAAAAATTTCGCCTCAAAGCCGATTCCCGTCATAATTTATCGGAGTCCTTGTTAACGGCGGTTACCTGGGTTGACTCCGGCACAACAACCTTTGTCCCGATCTCCAAAAGCGAGCCGACCTGAAAAACCGCCAATGTCACAATATAGGCGATCACCGTAAAAAGCGCAATCTGCCCAAGCATAAATTTCCAGGAATTAGATTCGCGTTTGACTACTGCCATGGTCGCGACACAGGGAATCGTGAGCAAGCAAAACACCATAATGCAAAATCCCTGCAAGGGGGTGTAAGTTTTTTGCAAAGCACTTTGCAAACTATCCTCCTGCGCCTCAAAGTCCTCCACCGAGTAGAGAATTCCAAGCTGTGCTACGAACAACTCCTTGGCGGCAAACGCGCCAATCAGCGCGGAACTGACCTTCCAATCGAACCCAATCGGCTTCATGACGATTTCGAGTTTTTTACCGATTCTTCCGGCGATGGAATACTCCAACTCTTCGCTTTTTTGCTCCGCGTTTAGAATTGAGATTTTCTCGTATTGCTCTTCTTCCGACAAGGCGGATTTTTGCACGGTGGCGATTTCATCGGCGTAATTGCGGGAAAATTCCGTTTTCTCAGGGAAAGTATTGATGACAAAAAGCACCACCGACGCCAGCAAAATCAGCGTTCCGGCTTTTTGCAGATAAAGCGAAGTTTTTTCCCACATCAAAATAAAGATACTGCGCAAGGTTGGCCAACGATAGGGAGGCAATTCCATAACAAAAACTTCACCTTCGCCGCGAAAAATCGTGGATTTCAACGCCAAGGCGCAACCCAAAGCCACAACAATGCCCAGTACATACAAAATCCACATCGTCAGTGCCTGATATTTTATCGCAAAAAATGCCGGAATCAGCATCGAATAGATCGGCAATCGCGCCCCGCAACTGATAAACGGCACAACCATCATGGTGGTTTTTCGATCACTCTCGTTATCTATGGTTCGCGCCGCCATGATTGCCGGAACCGAACAACCGAATCCGAGCAACATGGGGATAAAACTCTTGCCGTGCAACCCGAATTTATGCATAAACCCGTCCATGACAAATGCCGCCCGCGCCATATATCCGGTTCCTTCGAGAATGGCGATCGCCAAAAATAAAAAGAGAATATTAGGCAAAAAAACCAGCACCCCGCCGACTCCGCCGATCACTCCTTCGACGATCAAACGTTTCAAGAACTCGCCTTGCCCCTCCGGCCAGATTCCGGTCACAAAATCCCCGAGCCACCCAAAGAACATCTCCAGATAATCCATCGGGTATTGTCCGAGCGTAAAGGTAAACTGGAATACCAGATACATCATAAACAAAAAAATCGGCACCCCTAAAAAACGGTTGGTCACAAACTTGTCGATCACGTCCGAAAGTTGACGGCGGCGTTCGTTGTTTACAGTGATCGCCTCGCGACAAGCTCCGGCGATAACTCCGTAGCGGACATCCGCCATCAAAACCCGGCTGCTGATCCCGTTTCGGGCGGAAATCTGATCTCGCCAAACGGCGGCTTCGGCGCAAAACGGCTCAAAATCCGGGCGTAAGCAAATTTCCGGGTCGTCTTCGAGAATTTTAATCGCGAAATAACGCGCCGGAATGCGTTTGGTCTCGGGCAGATTAAGTTCGGAAATTCCGGCGGTCAAGGCGCGGATCGCCTCGTCGGTTTTCGGACCGTATTTGGGCTTAACCGGATGTTGGGGAATTCGCTCAAGTGCGATTTGCTTAATCGCGCTTTTAAGCTCATCGATACCTTCGCCCGAGAAGCCGATAGTCGGGACAATCGGCGAACCGAAAAAGCTTTCAAGTTTCTCAAAATCAAACGATAACCCCTGCTTGGCGGCATCGTCGATCATATTGAACGCCAGGAGCATGGGAATATCAAGCTCGGTCAGTTGCGCGGTAAGATACATGTTGCGCTGGGCGTTGCTCGCGTCAACCACGTTGAGTATAAGGTCGATTTTGCCGTTTAACAGCTCTTGAAACGCGACTTTTTCTTCGGGCGACGAGGATGATAAACTGTAAATGCCGGGCAAGTCGATAATTTCGGCTTTAAACTCTCCGATTCGACAAATTCCGGTTTTTCGCTCCACCGTGACTCCGGGGTAATTCCCGACATGCTGCCGGGTGCCGGTCAGGCTGTTGAAAATTGTGGTTTTGCCGCAATTGGGATTTCCGGCAAGAGCGATTCTGAAAATGTGGCTCTCCATGAAACAAAAGATCCTTATGTTAATTAGTTACAGCTAAATTTATGAGCTAATTGTAAAGGGTATCTCTAAAAACTGGCTTGAGATGAAAAATCGGCATATTCGCAATTTGGAGGTGTGATTTTGCAAGTATCTGGCTAACATTAAGTTAACCAGATACGCGCAAGGTCGCACGTGCAATTGTGAGATGCGATTTTTAGCCAAGTTTCCAGTTTTTAGAGGAAGCCTAAAACTTTTTTGATTCGCTTTTGAATCAAAATCATGTCAAAAAGGTAGTTTTGCAATTAGCTCTTATGAATAAAAAGCGGCGGTCACGTGAGTTTGACCCCGATAAAAGCGGCATCGCGGGAACGCAACGAAAGGCAACTGCCCATTACTTTTATGCGAAGCAGATCGCCGAACGGAGCATGACCCACCACCTGAAGCAACGTGCCGGAAACCAGCCCAAGATCGGCAAATTTCTTCACTCCGCGCAAATTTTCATCTACTTGCACCACCACCGCCGATTGCCCGATTTGCAATTCGTTTAGCGGAATTACATAGGAATCGTCGCCGATGTCGGTTTTTACTTTGGGCATTGTTTCGGCCAGGAATTCGCGCAACGGGGTGCAATCTTCGCGTTCGGCGATGGATTCAATTAACAGAACCATACGCGAAAGGACGGTTTCGCCGATAACGTGTTCGATTTTGCACGCGGTTTCGTCGGCTTCATCTTCTTTGAGCTTGAGCAGCTCCGAGAAGAAGCTTTTTAGCACGGTGTGACGGTGGCGAATGACCGCCGCCATTTCGGCACCGCGACTGGTAAGCACCACCGGGCTGTGTGACTGATATTTGACCAGGTGTCTTGCGGACAACGCCTGAAGCGCATTTGTAACCGAAGGCATTTTTACCTGCAATTTCTCGGCTATATCTTTGGTATGGGCATGACCTTTGTCGGCGATGATTTCGGCGATCGCTTCGAGGTAGTCTTCCAGACTGCTGGAAATCGTGCGTGATTTCATTTGTTTTTTGTCTCCTAATTTGATGCGTCTAATATATTACCGGAAACCACGCATTACAAGTAAATAATTAGTTGCTTCTAATAAAAATTTTGATTTTTTTGCACTCTCTTTTTGCAAAGCTACTTGAAAAAAAATAAAGCTATGGTATATTGGACTATACACAGCGCGGGGTAGAGCAGTGGCAGCTCGTCAGGCTCATAACCTGAAGGTCGGTGGTTCGATTCCCCCCCCCGCTACCAATTAAATTTCAGACGGTCATTTAGACCGTCTTTTTTTTCGTCCTGACGCCGGATTCTCCCCCAAGTTTTGAGCTTGACGGGGCAATCCGGCGTTTCTTTTTGCCCCGGAAAACTCTCGGCATCCCTTCGCTTGGCGGCATCCACTCTCTCAAACGCTCTCTTTCCAAGGGACGGTGTCCCGCAGGGATTACGCAATCGCAACTGATTGCGCATCAAGCATGAAAGACGTAATTCATTGTTCTCCCGGTTTTATTTTTCCAAATATGCTTCAAACAAAATCCGCCGACGGCGATTCAACCTCAAAAAATAAAAAAGCCGCATTTTTTGC
>JAISIP010000014.1 GCA_031261965.1 Victivallales bacterium
GGGGCAAAACATCAAACTCGACTTTTTCGTCTGCGAAAATCACCGTATCGGTCGTCTTAAAATAGCGGCGATTAAGGTCCGCGTAATCGCTTAAAGTAGCCTTTGCCTTGAACAAATGCATCTGCTCGAAGAACAGCTTTTTGAACTTGCGCTCAGATGTCGCCTGTAAAAGAGGAACATTGTTAAGAGCGGATAATCCGTCCCTTTTTAGCTTGCTTTGCGCAGTGGTGTTGAATAGATACTGCCGCCAAAGAGTGCCAGGCTTGTTCTTGATTTGTTGGCTCTGCTTGTACAAAGCCAGAACAGCGTCGCCGTCGTGCTTGAGAGCGATTTTGCAGAGCGTCTTGTAAAACGGATAGTACGGCTTGTCATACGCCTTTTGCCCCGTGCCGCCGCTCTTGCGGTTCATTCCAACGGTGGTAATCACGCTTTCTGTGACATGCTGTTTTAGAAAGTAGTCGAACGCTGATTTGTAGTTATCCATAGCGAATAGCCGCGACTTGATAACCTCGTCAATGTCGCCGTTGCCGTTACGCAAATCCTTTATCGCCTGTACAACTTCATTTGTGTTTTTGAGCGTTGAACATAGCGGAAGCAGATAAGTAAACTCGTCGTCGGTGAGATGCCCAAGATTTAGGAGCGCATACGCCAAAACCGAATACGGGCGGACAATATCGCCATCTACGTTATTGCTTGTTTTGAGGAGTTGTTTGAGGTAAACAAAGCTATCTGCCGCTATCTGGAGCAGATTATTACTGCTAAAATCACCGCTTGACGTAAGGTTAAGCAACGCCCTACCAGCAGATGTTAGTCTGCGTTCGTCATCAATCAGTCCGATAGCCACTAAGCCCGAAGTCTTCTCACGAGCGTCCTTTTCAGGGCGAGGGGCATCGCCGGAAACAAAGCCTTTCTCTTGCATAAACCGATAGTAGTCGATTTGCAGTTGTTTGTTGCCGCTCCACTTCTTATTCTCATTCTTAGGCATAGTCCAGAACTCATTGAGCAGGACAATCTGACGCTCAATCCGCACATTGAAATCAACCGTCCGGAAGCTCGTCGTTCCTATAGCCCAGCAATAGCTTTTGAATGAGAATTGTGGCAAATCAGTCACCGCCCTTAATAGTTTACAATCAGGACTTCATCAGCGGAGTCCGTCTTGTTTTTAGTCTGATAATTTGAGTTAGAGTAGCTGTAGTCAAGGTGGATTGTACGGTAGTTCCGCTTGGAGAGCCACTCGGTAAGTATCTCGTTAGTTTTTCCTTTGCTCGCCAGTACATTAGAGAGGGCGAACTTAATTCTACGCTCGTTTAACTTGTCTAAAAGCTCAAGCAAATCCCGCTCGCTTTTCTCGTTCCAACCGTCCTGTTCGTTGTACGTCGCACAAGTGATTAGGTACGGCGGGTCGCAGTACACAAGACTATTTTCCGTGAGCTTATCCATATCAATAGCTTCGCGGAAGTCTTTGCAAGTAAACTTGTATTGACCGTCTTGCAAGCGGTCAATAAACGCACACAGCTTTGACTTCATCTTGTCGTTGAAATCACGCTTACCGACAGGCAAGTTAAACTCGCCCTTTGAGTTAAACCTGATTTGATTATTAAAAGCGTAGACTATGAGAACGTACAGCATTATGTAGTAGCTGTAGTCTAAGCTCTTTACGTTAAAATCGGCGCGAAGTTTAAGAAACGGCTCGCGGTTAAAATTGCCTAACCCTGCCGAACTTTCACAATCGTAAAACTCATAGCCATGTTCGGTAGAACGCGAAAGCCCGTACTGTTCAATCACCTCAGCTATCATTCGCAAAACGTGTTTACTGCCGAGGTTCATAAACGTCTTATAGACATCGAGTAAGATGCGGATGATGTCATTAAATATCACGCGGTCAGCGTCAACATTAACGCCTACATTACAACCACCGCAGAACAAATCTACGAATGTGTTAATCTGCTTCGGAAAGTGCGGTAATATCTGATTGAGTAACTTAAACTTGCCGCCTGTATAGTTGAGCGGGGACTGGATAATCTCGCACTGTTTCGGTTTGCATATGCACAGGAAAAGCCGTTCTTCGTTGTTCTCAATGTCAGATTTACCCGCTGAGAACGGCTTGTAATCCTGCGTGAAGATTTTGACCTCACCTTTTGCCGACAGCACTCGCATTATATCCTCATCGCTAATCTTAGCATTAGAGCGTCCGTTGCCTTTTTGTGCCATATTATTGTAAGACAGTAAAATATAGCGAGATTCTATATTCTTAATTAAATCCTCGAATGTCTCGGTCGCCTTGTTTGTACAGTAGTTACTTTTAAGCTTTGTTCTATCCATTTTGCAAGCAACTCCGCTTACATTTGGCTTTTTCCAACGGGCGATGTTCTCCAAGACGTGATAAGCATCGCAATACTGGCGAGAGTTATACGGCGGGTCGATGTACACCAAATCAGCGGATATGCGTTTGACTAAATCGTTTGTATCTTCGTTATAGCAAGCATTTTTTCGATTAAGCCTGTTATATGGGAGTGGGACAGACATCTCAAGAGATTTTTCAAATTCAATCCCTTGGCGATATGCATCGTAATGACCGCAAGTGTTCGCAATCTTGTCTGCGGCGTAGAGAAGCGAAGTGATAAGCAACGCCCTCTCTCGCTCGTTAATGCCGCCGTTAGCGAAGCGCGTTTCTATATCTTCCCTCACATATCCGATTTTGCGACAGTCGTCACGGCTAAAAAAAGTATCGGCAAAATTATTACTCATGTAGTTGTCAGTTTTGACAATAAGCAAATTGTATGAGGCGATAAGTTGTTCAATTTTGGACTTAGAGTAAGAAACAGGGCT
The DNA here is from genome assembly GCA_031261965.1 of Victivallales bacterium. Lineage (GTDB taxonomy): Bacteria > Verrucomicrobiota > Lentisphaeria > Victivallales > Victivallaceae > Victivallis. Next base: position 2,830 of record JAISIP010000014.1, read on the forward strand.
AAACCAAGCAACATGACAAATGTAGTTGCTGTAAAGATTATCGTTCGTGATAAGCTGCTTATCCGTGAATGCTGATGCTACCGCACCTGTTCCGGCGAAGATGTCCGCAACGGTGTTCACATTCTCGCAGTTCTCGGCTACGACGGACGTGATAAACGGCAATAGTTTATACTTGTTTCCAAGATAGCGGCGACTGTTGATGTATGTCGTTTTGAGGACGGGGTCTAACTTCATTGTGAATAAAGTCGGCTCGTATGGGATTATTCGTTCAATTGCTGGCATTGTCTTGCTATCTCCTATTCGAGCAACAAATTCTACGCTTTCCATAGCAAAGTAGACGTGCTTTTTACTTATTATGCTACATTGCGATATTATAGCATAATCAAATAAAAAGTCAACAACAGTTTTACGGGTTATTTGGCAAAAACTCGCCGAATTTATCTTGAACAATCGCCACGAGGGATATATCTTATGTGAGAACTCAAAGCAATTATGGAAGCGATCTTATGGAAACGATAAAACTTTGGAATTCATTTGAGAGTGCCAACACCGGGAAATCCTCCGATGATTTCGAGCCGTATCTTGAAACCTATTTGCTGGATAAAACTCAGCCGTTGCGCGGCGCGGTAATCGTCTGTCCCGGAGGCGGTTATGCGGGCAGGGCGGAGCATGAAGGTGCCCCGGTTGCGCAAAAATTCAATGAATTCGGATTCCACGCCTTTGTGTTGCATTACCGGGTTCTGCCGTATCGCTTTCCCGCCGCGCAGCGTGATCTCTTTCGCGCTGTCCGACTGGTGCGAAGCCGCGCCGACCAGTGGGGAATCGACGCATCGCAAATCGCGGTGTTGGGGTTCTCGGCGGGCGGGCATTTGGTTGCTTCCGGCGGAACTTTATTCAATGAAGTCGATGCCAAAGCCGGGGACGCGGCGGATGCTTATTCCCAGCGACCGGACGCGATTTTACCGTGTTACGCGGTGATTTCTCTGCAAGATGACTTCGGACACGTCGGCAGCGGGGAAAATTTGCTGGGAACAGCCTACGAGCAGAAAAAAGAGTATTACAGTCTGCAAAATCGGGTAACTGTCGATACTCCGCCGTGTTTTCTTTGGCATACCGTCAGCGACGAGGTTGTCCCGGTACGCAACTCGGTGGTGTTCGCCGAAAAGTGTTGGGAAAACAACATTCCGGCGGAATTGCATATTTTTCCTGACGGTCCGCACGGCACGGGTTTGGCTCCGGCATATTCGGATTTAAAGAGTTGGTCGACGTTGGCGGCAAAGTTTTTGACCACGACTTGCAAATTTACCGCCCGATAGAATTTGCAATTGGCTATAGGGTATCTCTAAAAACCAGCTTGAGTAACAAAATCAGCAGATTCGCAATAGGAAGGTGCGACTTTTAGCCGAGCTTCCAGTTTTTAGAGGTAGGTTCTATTGCAAATTCCGCGTAAGCGTGTTATATTGCCATTGTCATAAGGGAGGTGTCGATTGGCTCAACAGATCACCTATTCCGCCCGATTTAAGCGCGACTACGTCGCCGCATCGGCGGTGGTTATATTTTTTGCGATTGTGCTGGCGGAAATTGCGTTGGCGATCAGCATTCCGGCTTATCTGAGGCGCGAGAACGCCATGGCACTGGAAGTTCGCCGATTGCAATTACTGGAATCGTTCGACCAGGCACGCAATATGTCCGACAAGCTGAAAGTAAAGGGCGGTGAAGTCGCCACGCTTGAGGCGCGTTTGGTGGCGTGGGGGCTTAACACGCTCGCACCTTACCTCAGGGAGAATGCCGACAAGCTTTCCGGCGAAGAACTCGCCTCCCTGCAAGATACCGTAACGCAATTTACCCGGATTATGACCCGGCTTCGCGATGTCGGCTCTTACTGTTCGGAGCAGACGCTCGACACCGGGATTTATGTTGACGGACTGATTCCGGAAACGGAGGCGAAAAAATGAACCAGGCGCGGTTTGCGGAAATTATGCGTTCTTTCGCGTCGCGCCGGGTCGCGGTGGTCGGCGATTTGATGCTCGATGTCTATTTGTGGGGCAAAGTCACCCGGATCTCTCCCGAAGCTCCTGTGCCGATTTTCAATGTCGTTAATCGCACGAGCTGTTTGGGCGGGGCGGCAAATGTCATGCGCAATGTCGCAACTTTGGGGGCGCAGACATACGCGTTCGGCGTGATAGGACGTGATCTTACCGGCGATGAACTTATCGCCGCTTTGCGCCGGCATCGGATCGGCATTGACGGGGTCAGTTGCGATTCAACGCGCCGAACCACCGAAAAACGACGTGTTGTCGCCGGAGTTCAGCAACTTCTCCGCGAAGATTATGAAGACGTTAATGCCGTTTCCGATGACATACGGCATGATATGGTAAAAAAGGTAGTCGGTTTGATTCGTTCAGGGAGCGTCGATGCGGTTATTTTTGAGGATTATCGCAAAGGAGTTCTCACCGAGTGGATGCTTGCCGAAATCATCGCCGAGGCGCGTCGCGCCGGAATTGTGACCGCACTTGACCCGAAGCCGGAAAGCATTACCCCGGTCAAAGGGGTCACGATAATGAAGCCAAACCGTTGCGAGGCATTTGCGCTTGCTAATATGACTGATTCCTACCCGCTGATTCACCCGCTTGAAGACAAGGTGCTTGCCGAGGTGGCAAAGCGATTGCTGGAGACGTGGGAGCCGGAGCAGCTGTTGATTTCTCTGGCGGCGCAAGGTATGGCGCTGTTTTGCCGCAATGGCACTGTGGAGGTGATTCCTACCCGGGCGCGTGAAGTGTTCGATGTTTCCGGGGCGGGGGACACGGTAACGGCGACGTATACCTTGTCGCTGATTTCCGGCGCGACCCCGGTGGAGGCAGCTGAAATGGCGAATTTGGCGGCGGGTGTGGTAGTGGCAAAAGTCGGAACCGTGCCGGTGCATTACAACGAATTGGAAGAAGCGTTAAAACAAGGTTGAATAGCATGAGTCAAGATCGAGTAGCGGTGGTGATTCCGTCGCGTTATGCCAGTACGCGGTTTCCCGCCAAACCGTTGGCACTGCTTTGCGGTAAGATTATGGTGCAGCATGTCTACGAAAAAGCGGTTGCATCCAAGGCGGATGTGGTACTTGTCGCTACCGATCACCCGGCGATTTTCGATGCGGTAAACAAGTTCGGGGGCAGGGCGGTAATGACCGCCGAATCGCACCCCTCTGGCACTGATCGAATTGCCGAAGCGGTATCGAAAATAGACGAAGAAATTGATATTGTCGTAAACGTGCAGGGCGACGAGCCGTTGATTCCAACGTCGGTGATCGATGAGCTTATCGCGATTATGAAGGGCAATCCGGCAATTGAAATGGCGACCGTGGCGGTACCCGGAGTTCGCTCAAAAATGACCGAAAACAATGTAAAAGTGGTTTTTAGCGAAGACAGTTTCGCGCTTTATTTCAGTCGGTCGATGATTCCATTTTTGCGAAGCGGCGGGGTGGAAGCCCCGGTTTATCTGCATTGGGGAATTTACGCATACCGCAAAAGTACGCTTGACCGTTTTGTGGCGTTGCCTCCCGGTAAATTGGAGGAGTGTGAGAAGCTTGAACAGTTGCGCGCACTCGAAAACGGCATAAAAATTTACGTACACTTGTCCGAACTCGAAAGTATCGGAATTGATACCCCCGAAGACTTGATTCGGGCGGAGAAAAAACTTTTGAAAGGCAAATAGATGAATATCATTCAAGCCGGAGGCGTGACCTTTGGGGACAATAATCTTGTGCTGATCGGCGGACCGTGTCAAGCCGAGAGTTTGGAACTATGCTGTGAGGTTGCACAGTATCTGAAAGAACTTTGCGCGGAGTTGGGCTTTGGTTATGTGTTCAAGGCATCATATGACAAGGCGAACCGTTCCAGCGAGAATGGCGTTCGCGGTCCCGGGCTTAAGCGTGGGCTGGAAATTCTCTCCGAAGTAAAAAAGCGTTATAATGTCCCGATTGTCACTGATGTGCATGAGACGATTGAAGTAGTTGAAGTGGCAAAAGTTGCGGATATTTTGCAGATTCCGGCTTTTCTCTGTCGGCAGACCGATTTGCTGCACGCCGCAGGGAAAACCAAGAAGATTATCAATATTAAAAAGGGGCAGTTTATGGCTCCCGAGGATATGCTTGGCGCATTGGAAAAAGTCCGCTCAACCGGGAACGATCAATTGCTTTTAACCGAGCGGGGGACAACCTTTGGCTACCACAATTTGGTGGTGGATATGCGTTCATTGTTAACGATGCGGTCGTTTGGCGTGCCGGTGGTGTTCGATGCGACGCACTCAGTGCAGTTACCCGGCGGACTGGGCAACGCCTCCGGCGGAAAACGCGAATTTGTCGCTCCTCTGGCGCGGGCGGCAACGGCGGTCGGTATAGACGCACTCTTTACCGAGGTGCATCCGCGTCCGGACGAAGCTCTGTCGGACGGACCGAATTCGCTCGACTTTGAGCAAATCCGCGAAATTTTAATTACGGTAAAGAAAATTCATGATTCACTCCGATAAATTAAAAAAAATCCGGGCAATCGTCTTGGATGTGGATGGCGTTCTAACCGACGGTCGAGCCGGATTCGGCGGGGAGGACGAGATCAAATTTTTCCATTTGCGCGACGGGCATTGGATGAAGTTGGCGATGCGTGCCGATCTAAAAGTCGGATTGCTCTCCGGTCGTTCCGCCAAAGCGAATCGGCAACGCGCCGCCGAGCTTGGGTTGTCGTTTATTTACGAAAATTGCACCGACAAACTTGAGTCGTTTGAGCGTATGCTTGTTGAGCAGCAACTCTCCGCCGAGGAGTGTTTGTATATGGGCGATGACGTGATTGACTTGCCGCCGATGCGACGAGCCGGTGTGGGCGTTGTCGTCGCCGACGGAGTTCCTGAGCTTGATGAAGTTGCACTTTGGCGTACTGAAACACCGGGTGGACACGGCGCGGTCGCCGAAGTTGTGCGATTGCTGCTCACCGAACAGAACAAACTTGACTCCGTGCTTGAGCGTTATCGCCGGATTAAGGAAGAGCAATGAAAATATTCCTATCGCTGATAATTGCCGGAATTCTGTCGCTTTCGGGACGGGGAGCTGACGAACTTGGCAATTTGCGCGGATTGGTACTGACGCACTTTAAATTGCCGGTTCGCAATCAAGGCAACCTCCAGATGATGGTGTTTTGCAACAAGGTGGAACGTTCGGGTCGAGCGATGGTCGGTACTGATACGGTCTTGGATCTGATCCAACGCGGGGCCGATGTGGATTTGATCCGGAACGGTTGGAATCTCAAAGCGTACGCGCTTGATGCCAAGTTGCCCGAAATCTTGGAGTTCTGGAAAGAACGCCCCTATAGCGAAGGGGTCATTCTTACTCCGTTGGCGAACATCGATCAGGAAAACCGTATGGCTTATGGCGAAGATCCGGTGTTTTTTCGCTCGCCTCTAATTGATTTGAACGGTATTGGTTTTGAGGCGGATTTTACCCGGCGCAGCGTGTTGGTCAAGGAGGATGTGAATATTGTTTTGCGCATGAACTCAAGCGATCCGCGCCGTATTCTTGCCGCCACGGAGAAACTGCCTAAGGAATATGAATTTGTGACCGCGACTTCCAATTCCTTGCGCATTGATATGGCCGCTAATCAGATTGTGCTAACCGGCGATGTGGAAGTCAACGAGGCTAATTCCATTGTAAATTGCAATCGAATGACGATTTTTCTCGACCGTCAAAGTGACAAATCCGATTTTGGCGGGGTGAGTCGGGTGCTTTGTGACGGCGATGTGGTAATTACCCGAAAGATCAGTGAAGATGAGACGGCAAAAGGCGGTACACAAAAGGCGTTTGCCGATCACCTTACTTATGACCCGGTCGCCGGAACGGTCGTATTGACCGGTGAAAAACGTCATCCGATATTGAAGCGCGGGCAAGAATCCTTGTCTGGGGAAAGTGTGACATTGCATAATGCCGGGCAACGGGCAGTTATACGCCGAAACAGCAAAGTCGTGGTGTTTGAGCCGGGGAAGAAGCCGGGTGATAGCGGAAGATATGTGACGATCAATTCCGACGATGTGCAATTGGACTATCAGAACAATTTCGGCGATTTTATCGGCAATGTGTTAGTCAACGACCCACGTATGCAACTGGAATGTTCGCGAATGCGAATCAATCTAAAAGAGACCCAAAAAGCAGGGCAAAAAGCCATATCTAAAAATAGTGAAGCGACGCTTTCGGGAGTTCCCGATCTTAATGCCGATGGTCAGCGTGAACTCGATAAAATCTTTTGCGACGGCGATGTTAAAGTAGTTCGGCGCGATGCGACCGGGAAGCTTTTGCCGAATGAACTGGGTACTTCGCAAAACGCCGTGTTTGATTACGCTACCGGGACTGTCACGATGTCCGGCAAGACTCCGACTTTAATGCACAATACTGATTCGCTTTCGGGCGATGAATTGATTATTTGGGTTAATAGCGAGCGTATCAGCGCGAGAAAAAACAGCAAAGTTACGCTCGGCGACCGCGGGAGTGCTGAAAACACTGGCGGAAAAAAGGGAGAAACGGTCATTCTCTCGGATTTCAGCGATCTAAATTACGGCAAAAATTTACTGGTCTTTAGCGGTAACGTCAAAGTCCGCGACGAGCGTGTAAATCTTGATTGCGACAAAATGGAGATTTTTTTACAGGCGACAAAAGCCGATCAAAAAGCAAGCGCAAAAGGCGTTAAAGACCGCAGTGACATTGGCGACAGCGGCGATCGCGATGTGAAAAAGGTGTTTTGCCAAGGCAAAGTTCACGCGATTGATTCAAACAGCGATTTGCGTTGCGATAAGCTTACGTTGCATTTTTCGCCGCAATCATCCAAAGTTAAGACCCCGGGTATGTTTCAATCCGGCAACACCGAGCTGACGTTGATTGAAGCCGACGGCAATGTAGAGATCGTAAATACCCCCAATGCCCAAAACGCCCAGAAAAAACAAGATGACTTTGGCAAACTGCTAAAGGGCGATTCCTCTAAACAGCGCAAGATTTCGGCGGATTGCTCCAGCGTGGATTTCAGGAAGCAAATCACCGAGTTTCACCGTAATGTTTATATGCGCGACGAGGAAAATTCGATAAAATGCGATGATATGTATTTATTTGCAGGCAAAGCGTTAACCCTTAAAGATGCACAAGGTCGTCAGGGACAAAATATCGACGATGACCCGTTTGTGCTTTCTTCTGCCGAGACGGTGCCGGCGCGGATTAACCTGACTGAACATCTCGATCTAAAACGGGTGATTTGCCGTAATAACGTACGCTTTGTCCGGCGCACACTCAACGGCGATGTGCAGCGTGCCGGAGGTTATCAGGCCGATTATTTAGTGGCTAACCGCGAGATAATTGTAACCGAAAAGCCCGGGAAGCAACCGTGGATGAGTGTCGAGGGGAGGCGCATGTACGCCGACCGCATTATTGTCGATGTCGCAAACGAGAGTATGCAAGCCGAGGGGAATACCTCCGCTGTGGCGGAAAGCTCGATAAAAAATTGACGAAAAAGCGATTTTGAACTTGAAGTCAAGTAGGAATGTGATATACTACTCTTGGAACCTGATTGCCGTGAAAAAGTCTGGATAATGTCGATTGACACAATTTTTTCACGACAATCAGGTTGAAACTTGGGAATTTATCGAAATTATGAGTGATGACCAAAACAAAGACATGTTAATTCATGCCGATCATTTAGTGAAGAGCTATCACGGCCGCAAGGTGGTCGATGATGTGTCGATTTCAGTCAAATCCGGCGAAGTGGTAGGGTTGCTCGGTC
>JAISIP010000037.1 GCA_031261965.1 Victivallales bacterium
TTTTTGGTGTTTTTTGCGGAAAATGTGCGAATTTGGGCGATTTTGGGCTTGCAATGAGCGGTAAATGGGTATATGTTAAAAATCTGTTGCGTTTGATGCAACCGAAGTTGATACAAAATATAGCTCACGAGCCGTTCAAAAAAAGTTCAAAAAACTTTTGAATTCGTGCTTGAAAAGCTCACCAGGCGGGCTATATTAAAAAACTGTTGCGCTTCTTCATTCGAGCGCGGTTGATGCAAAATGTTAATCTGTGGCGGCCGAAAAAAAGTTCAAAAAACTTTGAATTCGTGCTTGAAAAGATTTCCAAACGGGGTATATTAAAAACCTGTTGCGTCCCGAATCGGACGAGCTGATTGAAAATTGAATAGTGCGATGTAACTCGTAAATTATTTTGAGATTACATGTAGTATTTCTACAGAAAAAATCACAAGGGAATTTTCACTTAAAATCTTGGTTTAAAGCGTGATATGCGTTTTAATTATCGGGATAAAAAATGGAAATTCTTTTTAGAAGTCATAATCAGATATCTCTGATAAAATTTTATTTTACGGAGAGTTTGATCCTGGCTCAGAACGAACGCTGGCGGCATGGATTAGGCATGCAAGTTGAACGAACCCCTCGGGGTGAGTAGCGGAAGGGTGAGGAACGCGTGAGTAATCTGCCCTATAGTTGGGAACAACAGTTGGAAACGACTGCTAATACCGAATGTGGCTATAGATTCGCATGAATTTATGGCTAAAGATTTATTGCTATAGGATGAGCTCGCGTCCCATTAGGTAGTTGGTGAGGTAACGGCTCACCAAGCCGACGATGGGTAGCTGGTCTGAGAGGATGGTCAGCCACACTGGGACTGAGACACTGCCCAGACTCCTACGGGAGGCTGCAGTCGAGAATCTTGGGCAATGCGCGAAAGCGTGACCCAGCAATGCCGCGTGTGTGATGAAGGCTTTCGGGTCGTAAAACACTGTCTCCCGTGACGAAATTTGACGGTAGCGGGGAAGGAAGCCACGGCTAACTACGTGCCAGCAGCCGCGGTAATACGTAGGTGGCGAGCGTTGTTCGGATTTATTGGGCGTAAAGGGTCTGTAGGAGGTTCGTTAAATGTGGGGTGAAATCCCGAAGCTCAACTTCGGAACTGCCCTGTAGACTGATGGACTAGAGTACTGGAGAGGTAAGCGGAATACCAGGTGTAGCGGTGGAATGCGTAGATATCTGGTAGAACACCAAAAGCGAAGGCAGCTTGCTGGACAGAAACTGACTCTGAAAGACGAAAGCATGGGGAGCAAACAGGATTAGATACCCTGGTAGTCCATGCCGTAAACGTTGTCAACTTGATGTGGGGGGATTTAGTCCTCTCCGTATCGAAGCTAACGCGATAAGTTGACCGCCTGGGGACTACGGCCGCAAGGCTAAAACTCAAAGGAATTGACGGGGGCCCGCACAAGCGGTGGAGCATGTGGCTTAATTCGAGGCAACGCGAAGAACCTTACCTGGTCTTGAAATATATTGGACGGACTGTGAAAGCAGTATTCCCTTCGGGGCTGATATACAGGTGCTGCATGGCTGTCGTCAGCTCGTGCCGTGAGGTGTTCGGTTAAGTCCGGCAACGAGCGCAACCCGTGTCACTATTTGCCAGCAAGTAAAGTTGGGGACTATGGTGAGACTGCCTGTGTTAAGCAGGAGGAAGGCGCGGATGATGTCAAGTCAGTATGGCCCTTACGACCAGGGCTGCACACGTGCTACAATGGGCGGTACAATGGGATGCAATGTCGCGAGGCGGAGCAAATCCACAAAACCGCTCTTAGTTCAGATTGTAGTCTGCAACTCGACTACATGAAGTTGGAATCGCTAGTAAAGGCGTATCAGCTACGACGCCTTGAATACGTTCCCGGGCCTTGTACACACCGCCCGTCACATCATGGGAGTTGATTGCACCCGAAATCGGTGATCCGACCTGCAAAGGGGGAAGCCGCCTAAGGTGTGGTCGATGACTGGGATGAAGTCGTAACAAGGTAGCCGTAGGGGAACCTGCGGCTGGATCACCTCCTTTCTAAGGAGTAATCTGAAAAACCTTAAATAAGCTGTTTTAAGCAACTTTTTGAGGTATTTCGGATATGGCTAAACTCCGGATTTATCCGGATGCGAACGATGGTGACATCGCTCACTTGTTGCATCGCACTATTCAATATTTAATCAGACAGCGGGGGGATTTCCCCGCGTTGTTGTTTGAAAACTCGATCAAGTAAAACATCCATACTCGCAAATACGAGTACGGCGTAAGCCGCACGGAGTGTTGTAGAGCGGGGACCCCGAAAAGTACCCGAAGCTTTTGCGCTCAGCAAAAGTTCCGAGCTCCGTGAGCGAAGGAAGGCAACTTTTTGGGGATTATGGGGGTCGTAACTCAATTGGTTAGAGTACCTGCTTTGCAAGCAGGATGTTGAGGGTTCGAGTCCCTTCGACTCCACCATTTAACATGCTGCCATTGAGGGTATAACGCAACTTTTTAGATTTTGCAAAAATGAACCATCCATACTCGCAAATACGAGTACGGCGCAAGGCGCATAAAGGCAACTTTTTGGGGATAACGGGCGTATAGCTCAGTTGGTTAGAGCGCGTCCCTGATAAGGACGAGGTCCCTGGTTCAAATCCAGGTACGCCCACCATATTAGGGTTGCGACATAAAATTGGCTGTTTAGACTTGACGGGAAACGATTTACGCCGTTTAATAGCGGTGGTAAAAGTCTGCGGTAGTTACCGCGGAAGTTGATTGACAATTGAATAAAGTGTCTTGAAAAAGAAAATCTGCAAAAATGAAATAAACAACTTTTTTGTTGAGAGAAACAAGAGTAGACTTAAATTCAAGTGTTGCAAAAGCGCTTGAATTGCAAATGTTTTCTTGGTGGTTAAGCTACTAAGGGCACATGAAGGATGCCTTGGCACGATCAGGCGATGAAGGACGTGGTAAGCTGCGAAAAGCTTCGGGGAACTGCACACGAGTTTTGATCCGGAGATGTCCGAATGGGGAAACCCGATGGGAGTAATGTTCCATCATTTCGTACTGAATAAATAGGTACGAAAAGCGAGACGCGGGGAAGTGAAACATCTCAGTACCCGCAGGAGAATAAATCAACCGAGATTCCGCAAGTAGTGGCGAGCGAACGCGGAAGAGGCTAAACCGTCCGGTTTACCGGGCGGGGTTGCGGGACTTTAATATGGCAAGACCAGTTGATAGTGGAAGCTGTTGGAAAGCAGCGGCATAGAGGGTGATACCCCCGTAGACGAAATTGACTGTAAGCCTAAAAGTATCCCAAGTAGGTCGGAACACGTGAAACTCTGACTGAATCCGGGGGGCCCACCCTCCAAGCCTAAATACTCGATCGTGACCGATAGCGCATAGTACCGCGAGGGAAAGGTGAAAAAGTACCCCGGAAGGGGAGTGAAAAGTATCTGAAATCATGTGTCTACAAAGTGTCGGAGCGAAAGCGACGGCATGCCTTTTGCATAATGAGCCTGCGACTTACTCTAACGAGCGAGGTTAAGCTTAGTGCGGAGCCGAAGCGAAAGCGAGTGTGAATAGCGCGTCTAGTTCGTTGGAGTAGACCCGAAGCTGAGTGATCTATCCATGGCCAGGTTGAATCTGCAGTAACATGCAGTGGAGGACCGAACCAGTTCATGTTGAAAAATGTTTGGATGAGCTGTGGATAGGGGTGAAAGGCCAATCAAACTCAGTGATAGCTGGTTCTCTTCGAAATAGCTTTAGGGCTAGCCTTGCGTAAATAGTTTGTGGGGGTAGAGCTACTGATTGTTCGCGGGCCCTTACCGGGGTACCAAGAACTATTAAACTCCGAATACCATAAACCGTACCGCAGGAGTCAGACTATGGGGGATAAGCTTCATGGTCGAGAGGGAGACAGCCCAGACCGCCGGCTAAGGTCCCCAATCTGGACTTAGTGGTTTGAAGGATGTGATGTTGCATAAACAGCCAGGATGTTGGCTTAGAGGCAGCCATCATTTAAAGAGTGCGTAATAGCTCACTGGTCGAGTGATATCGCGCCGAAGATGATCGGGACTGAAGTCCAGAACCGAAGCCGCGGATCGTAACAATTTGTTACGGTGGTAGAAGAGCGTTGTATGCGGGTTGAAGCCGAAGAGGGATCTGAGGTGGACTGCATACAAGTGACCATGCAGGCATGAGTAGCGAAAAACCAGATGAGAATTCTGGTCACCGAAAACCTAAGGGTTCCCGGGGAAGGTTCGTCCGCCCGGGGTTAGTCGGAACCTAAGGCGAGGCCGAAAGGCGTAGTCGATGGAGGACAGGTTAATATTCCTGTACCACCTTGTTGGAGTGATGGAGGGACGCAGTAAGTCAGGCGAGCCGGGTGTTGAATGTCCCGGTCGAAGGCGGTAGGGTGTACTGTAGGCAAATCCGCAGTACGTACAGCCCGAGAGTCGTAAGGTAGCCGAACGCAAGTTTGGCGAATTCGCTGTGGCGACGCTGACGAGAAAAGCTTCTAAACGTTGATAACAGGGTGTCCGTACCGTAAACCGACACAGGTAGGTGAGGCGAGAAGCCTAAGGTGCGCGAGAGGAACCAACGTTAAGGAACTCGGCAAATTAACCCCGTAACTTAGGGATAAGGGGTGCCTTTATTGGTGAAGGGACTTGCTCCCGGAGCTTTTGAAGGTTGCAACAAAGAGGCTGGTGCGACTGTTTAACAAAAACACAGCTCTATGCTAACTCGTAAGAGGATGTATATGGAGTGACACGTGACCAATGCCAAAAGGTCAATGGGAGAGGTTAGCGCAAGCGAAGCTTCGATCTGAAGCCCTGGTGAATGTCGGCCGTAACTATAACGGTCCTAAGGTAGCGAAATTCCTTGTCGGGTAAGTTCCGACCTGCACGAATCGTGTAACGATGCCAGCACTGTCTCAACGTGGATCTCGGCGAAGTTGTAATTCCGGTGAAAATGCCGGATACCTGCGGAAGGACGGAAAGACCCCATGAACCTTTACTGTAATCTGATATTGGTATTTGATTGCTCTTGTGTAGCATAGGTGGGAGGCAGTGAAACCGCTACGCCAGTACCGGTGGAGCCACAGGTGAAATACCACCCTGGTGTAATTGAATATCTAACAAAGTCCCGTGAATCCGGGTTTTGGACCGTGTCAGAGGGTCAGTTTGACTGGGGCGGTTTCCTCCTAAATTGTAACGGAGGAGCCCGAAGGTACACTCATCACGGTTGGCAATCGTGTGTAGAGCGTAAGGGTAGAAGTGTGCTTTACTGTAAGACCGACAGGTCGAGCAGTTGCGAAAGCAGGGCCTAGTGATCCAGCGATGGAATGTGGAATCGTCGTTGCTCAACGGATAAAAGGTACTCTGGGGATAACAGGCTGATAGCGCCCAAGCGTCCATAGCGACGGCGCTGTTTGGCACCTCGATGTCGACTCATCACATCCTGGGGCTGTAGAAGGTCCCAAGGGTTCGGCTGTTCGCCGATTAAAGTGGTACGCGAGTTGGGTTCAGAACGTCGTGAGACAGTTCGGTCCTTATCCTCCGCAGGCGCAGGATATTTGATGGGATCATTCCTTAGTACGAGAGGACCGGGAATGACTGACCTCTGGTGTTCCGGTTGTGGCGTCAGCTGCATTGCCGGGTAGCTATGTCGGGAACGGATAAGCGCTGAAAGCATCTAAGCGCCAAGCCCACCCAAAGACGAGATATCCCTTCCCGTAAGGGACTGAAGGCCGGTCGAAGACTACGACCTTGATAGGACGGAGATGTAAGCACAGCAATGTGTTCAGTTTACCGTTACTAATCGGCCGTGAGGCTTAACCACCTTTTTTCCGCAGACTTCATTAAAGAAGTTTACGGAAAAAGGTTAGCTCTCAATCGAGAGTTGTTGAACCTCATATGCGGAATATTCTTGGCAGAGATACTTGATTTCAATTGGATTTTTTTCCGGTGCTTATGGCGGAGCAGAAACACACGTTCCCTTCCCGAACACGGTAGTTAAGGGCTCCAGCGGCGATGGTACTGTAAAATTGACTATGGGAGAGTAGCACGGTGCCGGAAATTTTTTTACCCGCCTGGATTGCGTTTCGCACACGCAGTTCACGCGGGTTTTTTTCTTTGTGAGCGGAATTCAAAATCAGCTTGCAGATATTACGTCTTTTTCGGCTTGTTGCGACCTTAAGCTCATTTTTATGTGGCGCTGCCACACTTAAATTCGCTTAAAATCGCAAAAATCGCGAAAAATCCGGTAAGATCTTTTGCAAGCTGACTTTGAATTCCGCTCACGTGTTTTTTAGCTGAGTCCAGTGTACGTGTTTTTCTAATATCGCAAACAGCAAAATACTTCCCCGACTCCGCAAGGAGTCATAAATCCCGCCGTCCGTCGTACGGACCTATTCACAGCTATTTTTTGTGAGCCTATGCGGTAAGATCTTGTGCGATTATTATACAGGAACGGGACGATGTGGACAAAAGTCCCCTACTACCCACTAACCACTACCCACTCAAAAATCCCGCATTCCGCATTTATCCGTCCGTCGTGCAGACAAATGGTTTTCTTTTCTCGCAAAAAAGCTTTAGAGGTATCCTTTAGAGGTATCCTTTAGTTGAAGAGTTGTTTGTATTCGTTGCGGGCGAGAACGGTGTCATATCCGCCGACCGCTTCGTTTTCGTGTCTGTCAATGCCGGTATAGTTCAAACTTGAATCTTCGTATCGTTTGAACTTATACACCGCGTCGTTCATCAAAGCGGCGTTAAACACGCCAAGCGAACAGAGATGCTCGAAATCCTTAACACTCAAAGCGGTAACGCGTTTGAACAAGTCCGGTTCAAGCTGGGTTATAATATCCTTGAGTGTGTATTCTCTGTAGTCGGTAAGATACATAAAAATCGGGATGCGTGTGGCAAACTTTATCAATTTTTCTTGAATTTGTTTGCGCATTGACTTGTACTTTTTTTCCTCGTCGGTCAGCGTCTTTTTCGCGTGCGGAGTCAGATTGCCGCCATCGGATTTTGCTTTTTTTACCGAATCCGAGAGATTGATGATTGTTTCAATATCGTTATTGAGGCTGCGAAAGCCTTCAATGCTCATCAAGGCGTTCATCGCCTGTTCATCCGCCATAAGGCGCGACAGCGTGGCGTTATCGACATTGACCAGCAACGCACTCTCCCAACGCCGGGCAAGCAGTGTCGCCGACGTTCCTGCCATGGCAATATCGAGAATGTCGCCGGCGTTGATTTGGCGCATGGTACTGCCGTCATATGCGATTACCGGCAAAAAGTTGATAAATTCCGCAACTTTCTTTTCTGGGTTGGTCTCGTTGATGTCGAGGCGGCAGCTGTAATCCGAAATTTGTCTCAACGCACGGTCAAGCGCAAAATCGAATACGTAACACTCCTGTTTCATGATTTCGCGCCTGCCGGTTGCGGAATCGATCTCCCACGGACTTTGCACGCGAAACGCCGCTTGAAAGTAGGTTTCGGGGCTGGATAGATTGCGGAGCATAAATATCCCCGTCCATGGTTTGACGGTTACTCCGGTGGTAAGTTTGCCGCATGTCAGCGTGATGGTTTTGGTCTTGAGCGGGTCGCTCATAGACTGCAAGACGGGCATAAGCGCGTCCGCTCCGACTCCCGCGCCGGTTCCGGCGCAAACATTTACCTTATAATCGTGATAAAAGGTGTTCTGCCGTGCGGCGAGCAGATTTGCCATGGCGTGACACGTCGCGACGTTCGGCAAGAACCACAAAGTATGAGAGAGGATTGAGAGCAATCGGTTTTGTCCGAACGGCATATCCGGCTTTTTTGCGCCGAGTTTTAAATCATCGACGGTCGTACCCAAGTACGCCCCGCGAATCAGATCAAGCCATTTTTGGACATAATCCTCGAATTTGAACTTAGCGTTTGCTTTTTTCCCCTCGGCGGCGAAAAAGACATTTAAGTCGAACTGGTCGAATTCGCCCTGCATGGCGATTTGGCGTATGCTGTCGGGGATTTTGTAGGTCATCATCACCATGCGCGGGAGAGCGGCATAGGGATTATCGGGTGAATCACCCCAGTTGGTTTTCGCCCGCTGTTCGTCGGAATATGTCCAGTTGTAAATTTGTTCTTCGATAAACTCGCCGGAGTTGATCGCCCGAAACGGTGTGCCGGACAAATACAAATAGCGGGAAGTGGTTATCGGCAAAAACGTTTCATCGATAGCGTTGCCGGATTCTTCGCGCTGATACTTTTCGGCGTCGAAATCGTTCTCTTCATCGAAAACGTCAAACAGTTTTTTGGCGTTGTCGCGCCACGCGCCGAAGTGGTACTCGTCAAAGATAACCAAGTCCCAATTAGTGGCGTGAACCCATTCGTTTTTGACTTTGATTCCGCCGTTTTCGTTCGTACCGAGGAGGTCTTGAAAAGAGCCGAAACAGACTAAGGGTCTGCTTTTATCTGCTGCTTCATAATTAAAACCGTTTTTTGCGCCGATAAACTGCCAACCCGCGAAGTCGATATGGGTAAGTAAGTCCTGCTCCCACGCGCCTTGCACGGCGGGTTTGAAAGTCAAAACGAGAATTTTACGCAACTTCATGCGTTTAGCGAGCTGATACGCCGCGAAAGTTTTGCCGAAACGCATTTTGGCGTTCCACAAGAATTTCGCGGTGCGGCTGCGATTTTCTTTTTCGGCGGATTTGAAGTACTCCATCGTCTTGCTGACCGCTTCCTCCTGCTCGGGACGCATAGCGAAAGCAAGCGAACGATTTTCCCCATTGTCGATCTGATCGCGAACGGCGATATACGCGCTTTTTACCTCTTCAATATCACAGCGAAACCATTCGCCGTCGGCTCCGAGCAGACGTTTGCGCAAAATGCGGTGAAGATCGTGGTCGGTGAAGGTGCTGCCGTCGGGGCGGATTGCGGAGTCCTGCCAGACAATGCGGTACGGTATTTTGCCGTCGGGGCGTTTGGTCGGGTACTGTTGGGCGACCCGTTTTTCCACTCCCACGGTGGTATAGCCGACTTTCAGCAGCCCTCTGTACTCGGGGTTGCACTCCTCATAGGCGTAAATCATCGGCTCAGCTTCGGGGCGGGGCGGGAAAAAGTCCATGTTACTCATTTTTGCCACCTTTATCCAGATCATCCGGCAGTTTCAGGCGGGTTTCAATATCTTGCATGGCAAGGACATTGCTTGACCAACCGTTTTTCAATGCCTCGCCCGCGTACCAGAGCATTTTGGTCTTATCTTTTGCGTTGTCCATAAGTATTTGATTATGTGTCCAGGTTAATTGGGCAGGAAGTCCCTGCCCAATTTCATCTTCAGTGTAAATGGAGGCAAATTGAGACATATATTTAAGGTTTCTGAATGAAAATCCCCGCAATGTCGGAAACGCAAATCTTATATCACGGGCAAGATTTTCTGTGAATTTACTCCCCCATGTTTTGTGTTTGTTAATATGTTTGCCGGTTCGCCAATAAAGCATCAACAATTCTTTGTTGACGCTTACGACCGCACGTTGCCTCGAAGCTGCGATATCCTGCTTTATAATTGCGATTAAATCTAAGTATTCTCTGTTGTTTATCGGCATTTTATATTCCTTGTGCCAACTTGACCGACAGACGTTGCCCAAACGGCAAAATTATTTGCCGGCAACTGCTTTCGTGTCCGGCTGTATGTATCCATTTTTATGGCGTTTAACAACAAGTCGCGACTCCAGTTTTTCGCAAGCGATTCGATCGCGTAAAACTCAACAGCGTCAAGTGATTGTACCTTATTGATCAGCAATAAATTGTGCCCCCACGGTAAAACTGCGACAGCCTGTCGCAGTTTTATGCCTGCTTGGCGATACCGTTCGTAAAAGCGTTTCATATCCCACAAATTACGTGGCGATAACCCCATATCGGGAAACACGAGTTTAAGGTCAACAGAAAGCTGTTTGACTACGCCGGTGCCGTATCCTTCCGCCAGCTGTTTTTCCGAAAGCAATTTGCCCAGATTCCAGTAAACCGATTGCGTTGTCCTGGCAATTTGGCGTGCAAGGGCGGTACGGGCGGTATGTATATGCTCTATGGCTTGCTGTAGAATATCGCCATATTCTGCTTGATTGATAGGTGTCAGGTTATTTTTACTCATAATACCTCGTTGCCGGGGATGCCCAGTTCTTCGGCAAGGCTCTCGATACAAAAAACCGCGAAGAAGGACTCCTCTTTGGTAATATCTCTATTCATCGCCGCCTCCCGGTACTGCGGATATTTTTGAATCAATATATTTCCATTCTTCATCTGTTATGCCCCAACGCTGACACAATTCGGCATCTGTGTATTTCCCCTCGTAATGGTTAAATGCTGGAACAAAACAGAAATTTTTTGAAGTTACATGTTGAGACACAACTGTTTGAAGCAACAAGAAGCGGACGATTTTCGTAAATAAATACGAGCGAAATGATTTAGTTTCTTTCTCAGTATCAAATGCGCCTGCGACAAGATATGACTCCGTGCAACACTCGCCTGGCTTTGCGATTATAGTGTTTCCTGAATAATAAAATCCAACCGGCTTAGAAAAATCAGTTTGCCCTGCGATTGGTGCGGGGGGAACAAGTAATTTCCATTTATTCAAATATGGATTATTTTTATCTATCAGCTCTATTTTCGCAAACTGCAAGCCGATTTTTTGTATAAACCAGCACGGAATACCGGCACTCTGTGGAGGATAGTTTGTTGCCAATCCAAACGGTTTTCTTGACGAAACGAATTTTGACAGATATTTGCCATTGCCATGAGTTACAATAATTTTTCTTAATATTGGAATCGCTTGGTTGCTGCGAATCAATATGGAATATTCATTTAACTTACGTTTCATAACTTGCGGTTTGTCGTCAATACAATTTGTTACCGCGCATTTTCCATGATTATCCCGCTCCCATAGGAAATAGCAAATCCCCCCGGCAATATCAACACCGGGAAATATTTTTGCACTGTTCTCATAATCAATCAAGTGACTGATTCGGTCATCGTTCAGCATTGTCTCCCTAAAATCATCAAGCCCCTTACCGCCCGCGAACCAGCGCGATGGGATGATCATAATTAAATAGCGTGGATTCAATTTTTTCGATTTTTCAACAAAACGATGATATAATGGCTTTGCACTGACTCCATGTCCCCCATCACTCAACTGGTAAGGCGGGTTGCTGATTATCACGTCAAATTTCATATTAAAAATCGCCTCCGGTTTCGGGGTGTGAATAAACTCATAAGCGTGGCTCTCAAGCGACTTGTCGCGGTTGTATGTTGCCTCACTCGCTCCGCAAAAGACGCATTTGCCGTTTCTGAAATCGTGCCGCAAATGCTTGTATCTGATATTGCCCCCGGCAAAATCAAAACGGCTTACGCTGTATTTGCCGTCTGGGAATTTGCTGCAATAAACGCTACGGCGCGACAAGAGTGCAGTCATCTCGGTTATGGCTATGCCGAAAACTTGATTGCGCATGATATGGTCGATACGGGTTTGCAAGTCTGGAATTTGCGATTCCAACCCCCGGTTCAAACGCTTGACGATTTCGCGCAAAAACACCCCGGTTTTAACCGCCGGGTCGAGAAACGTTGTGTTCGGGTCGCTGAAAAGTTCCTGCGGCAGGAGGTCGAGCATTTTATTCGCAATAGCCGGCGGTGTAAAGACTTCGTCGTTGGAGAGATTGGCAAGGCAAGAGAGTACATCCGGATTATAAGTATTGGTGTAAAAGTCACTCATAACTCCCCTTTTTGCAACAATAAGGTTTTTCCTACCCGGTCGATATGTTCTTGCAAGGGCTTGTTCTTTATGGTTTTGTATTCAATTAAATCAAATTTGTACGGGGTCGGCAGTTCGTCCAGGCAGGCTAAAATTTTCCTGACATTGACATCGCCCCATACGCATATATCCACATCGGAGTTGTCGCGGAAATTTCCCTTTGCCCGGGACCCGAACACCACCGCGCGCGTTACGCCGTTGGATTTGAGCGTATCGATAATCAACCCGGTGTGGTGTTCCGAAATACCGAAATTCATTTTCTGCAACTCTCCAAATAGATGCGCAACTCTTCAAGCGCGGGAGAATATTCCGATTTTATCGCCAAAAACACTTTGCTGAATGTCTCTTCGTCATATCGGTGCGACATTTCGTTTCGCGCCTCAAGCATATTTATAAAGATTTGTCCGTTTGCAATTATCTTAGCGGCAAAGGCTTCTTTTATCACCGGACGCGGCGAGGGTTGCACATCATGACCCAGGTACTCCAGGTAATCTCTGAGCGTTTTCCACGACAGCTCAAAAGTTACCTCAAACCGTTGAATGAATCCTTCGCGGATAATTGCCGGCGTATCTTGGGGAGCATAATCTTTTATCTCGGATAAAAGTATACAAGCCCTTGAAAAGTTCTCAAAACGCTGTTCCCAGCGAACATCCTGACTAATCATCTCTATTGTTCCTTTGTGCTAATAACATCTCCGACTCTCCTGTAGTGAACCGGCGGGAATTCCCGAACCGGCGCAAGCACAAGTTCGCCCTCTTCATCGTATCGGTACTCGCCGGTTTCGCCGAACATATCCAACTGCAACTCCGGCGTATGCTCCTCAAGCATTTGACTTAGCTTAAAGTCGCGCCGTTTGATCAAGCACCCGTTTAGTGCCGACCATTCAGCGAAGATTATCGGGGTGTCGTCCGACTGCAACAGCGTTAAAGCATCGCCGCAAAGGATGTTTTTTTTGAGGATATAACGCACCGCATCGCGGGTTTCGGCGTTGGCGTACTTTTTGCAGATTGCGGTGTACTCCTTGTCCCAAATCTCAAACAGGCGTTCACGGCACTCTTTGCAATTGTCCTCAAGCAGTTCCACCCCGTAAATGCTCGAAACGGCGATGAGTGCATAACGCTCGTAGTCATCCGGGTTTTTGCCGTAACGCGATTTGACCACCTCAAGTTTACGCCGCAAAATCTCCGCGAGGAAATTGCCGGTCCCGCAGGCAGGCTCCAAAAAACGGCTGTCGATCCGCTCCGTCTCCTGTTTGACCAGGTCAAGCATGGCGTTGACTTCACGCTCGGCGGTGAAGACTTCGCCGTGGTCAATCACCCGTTGACGCGATTTGGTTTGGGGTTTATGCTGCAATTTCTAACCAAGTTTCCTGTTCTTAGAGGTAGTTTCAATGCATTACAATAGCATACTTCAGGCACTTTTCAACTTCATACCCTCATCGTTTTAAAAAGACCGGAGAAAATATTTGCGCTGAGTGCAAAAGTTGACAAAATTTCCGCTTTCAGAGATACCCTTTATGCATCGGGAAACATTGAAAAGGAAAGGTCAATCTATGAGTCGGGATTATGAGTATTTGTTTCGGCGGCGCAATGTGTTGCACCGCGCCAACCGCGAGGTTTGGGAGCGTTCCAAGGCGGCGTACAACGGCGGTGAAGCGTACATTCGCCGGGCGTTGATTCAGCATGTTTCGGAAGTTGATCTGGAGTTCGAGGAGCGGTTGCGCCGCGCCTATTACTTTAACTATCCGCGCAAACTTTCCCGGTTGATCACTCAATTTATCTTATCCGTTGAGCCGCAACGCGACGGAGCCGACCCTGAGTTGATCGAAGATTTTTCCCGAACCGGGCTGAGGGCAAACGAAGTTATGCGCCAGTTTTCCACGCTTTTGAATATCTACGGCGGCGCGGCGTTGACCGTGGAAATGCCGTACTTCGAGGGCGAGCTTGATTGCGAACGCAAAATCCAAGAGCGAATTCGCCCGGCGGTTCGCGCCCGGTCGGCGCTTGAAGTCGCAGACTGGGCTTACGCCTCTGACGGTAAGCTTGACTGGCTGCTCGTAGAAGAGCGTATTTTGTCGGACAACGGACCGTTTTCGCCGCCGTCCCCGGCGTTGCGCCGCAAGCTCTTCACCCGCAGCGAAACCTTGATTTTCGAGCGAACCGCCGGGGCAGGGCATACCGTGTTGCTGAGTCGCGCAAAACATAATCTCGGGTGCGTTCCGGCATTGCTTTCGTTTGAGGTGGATGGTTTCGGAATCGACGGCGGTCACTATTTTGAGGATGTGGTGCGTATATCCGACGCGATATTAAACAACGAATCCGAAGCGCAGATGAACGTAGTCAAGCAAATGTTCGGGCTTTTGGTCATCTCCGACAGTTTTGCCCGCGGCGTCCGGCCGGCGGCGAACGGCAGTGTCTCCAAAGACGGCGAAAAATTCAGCCACCTTTTGGCGCGTTCCGCCGCGATTTGGGAAAGTCCCGAGGAAAAAGGCGTGAGCCGCTACATCTCGCCCTCCGGCGCGGACAACGCCACGATCAGAGCCGAAAATGACGCACTCAAGCGGGAATTGTTCGACGTGGTCGGCATGGCGTTGATTCACCCGTCACACGCGGCGCAGACCGCCGAAGCCAAGGCGTGGGATCATCACCAGATCAAACAGTTTCTCGCCAGCCGGGTCGATCAGCTTGAACAAGCCGAGTTGCGCTGCTGGGAGTTGATGCACTGTTATGACCGCACGATCGCAGTTCCGCAAATCGCATATAACCGTGAATTCGCCGTGACCGACCTGAGAAGTTCGATCGAATCGTTGATCGAGCTGCAAGGCTTCTCAAGCGGTGCTGAATATCGGCGCGAAATCGCCAAAACCGCATTGTCGTTGCTGGAAAAACTTAAAAAGATCGACCCCGCCCGCCGTGAACTGATCCGCAAAGAGATTGAAAATTGGCAAATGCTGCCGCGGGAGGAGTATCATGTCTGATTTCAACTGCTCTGAAATTGTGGTGTTGCGGCTGTTGCAAACAGGACTCAAAGACGGACAAGTGCAATACCGCGAGCAAACCGCGTCGGCGGTTGTTATTGAAAGCAGTGGCTTTGCAACAGCTGTCGGAGGTTCCGCCGAGCTTGAGTTTTTGATCTCCGGCAGCGGCGAAATCCCGCCCGGCAGTCAACTCATTTGGCGCGGAACGCTCTACGACATCGGCTCGGTTCGCCGTTGCCGAGACCTTGACGGCAACGTGCGTGGCACGCGCTGTAGTGTCGCATAGGATAAATGCGGAATGCGGAATGCGGTCCGTACGACGGACGGCGGTATTTACGGCTCTTCGAGCCGGAAGGAATTACCGCAAGGGTATCTCTAAAAACTGGCTTGAGATGAAAAATCGACATATTCGCAATTTGGAGGTGTGATTTTGCGCGTATCTGGCTAACATTAAGTTAACCAGATACGCGCAAGGTCGCACATGCAATTGTGAGATGCGATTTTTAGCCAAGTTTCCAGTTTTTAGAGGTAGCCACAAAGTTATTCTGCTGTAAATTTTTGCAGCAAAGGCAAATTCCAAAGTTTCGCCATCGCACCGGGAATGTCGATATTATTTAAGACTCCGGCGAAATTCTCCGAACCCGGACCGAAAGCGAAAACCGGCACAGGCGAGTTGGTGTGTTTGGTGGTCGTATAATGGATAAAGGGGCGTTTGGGGTTCTGAAAATTGGGGGTGGCGCTGACTCCGCCGGTTTCGTGATCCGCCGTGACCACAATAAGCGTGTCGTTGTTTTCTTTGGCGAAATCCCACGCAGCCTTTACGGTAAAATCCACCATAAGCGGACCCAGCGCGGAGCGTTCGGGGTCGTTGTCGTGACCGCCGTAATCCGAAAAATGACCCTCAATCATAATAAAGAAGCCTTTGGGGTTTGCGTCAAGACGTTTAAACGCCGCCGCGGAGATTTGCGCGAGCAGTTTCGGGTTGCTCTGCCAGCCGTCGATAAAGCCGAAAACCGGGCGGGAATCGGTGCTCTTGAGCGTGTCAACCCCGTCGATACGGATATAATTTTTTTGCTGGAGTTCGGCGACCAAATCGCGGTTGTCCTGACGTTTGCCTTTTTGGGATTTCGGCAAAAAGGATTCGATGCCGTTGCCGATTATGATGTCAAAATTGGAGTTGATCACAAAATCGGCGATTTTGTCTTTCATTTTTCGGCTTGGCACATGGGCTGCAAACGCCGCCGGGGTCGCCCCGGTTAGGCTGTCGGTGGTGATAATCCCGACCGAACGCCCGGAGTCGCGAGCCTCCTCGGCGATGGAGCGGATCGCCACTTTTTCGGGGGTCATCCCGGCGAAACCGTTGTTGGTTTTGTATCCGCTTGACAGCGCGGTTCCGCCCGCCGCCGAGTCGGTCACATCACTGTTGGCGGAAAAGGTCTGCGATATGCCGTTTACGGGCAATTGCTCCATAAATAGATTTTGCGCTTTGCCGTGGGCGTGCAGCCCGGCGAACTTGATTGCGCCGAACCCCATGCCGTCGCCGATGATAAATATGATATTGCGCGGTACGCCGTTGCGCGGATATTTCGCCAACTCACTTGCGCTGACCGGCTCGGGGGAGGGGTAGTCGTGCTTAAGCGTCTCGACGGCAAAGAGATTCCCCAAAAAGAGTAATCCCAAAACAACTGTAAACAAAAACCGCATAAAACCTCTTTCTACTTCAAGGCTACCTCTAAAAACTGGAAACTTGGTTAAAAATTGCATATCGCATTCGTTTGCGCGACCTTGCGCGTAACTGGTTAACTTTTTGTTAGCCAGTAACTTGCAAAATCTCACCTCCA
>JAISIP010000091.1 GCA_031261965.1 Victivallales bacterium
AACTCAAGCCAGTTTTTAGAGATACCCTAAATTCGTTATTTCAATTCAATTCTCAAAACATCACCGGCTTTAACCATTGACGGGCGGATGCGTTGTTCGTTCGGCTTGAGCAACTCAAAGCCCCAGTGATCAATACATTCGATTTCGCTACCGGTTCGCAACAGGATGATCCGTTTGATTTTTCCCCGCAATTCCGGCATGATCACATCGCCCATTGGTTGCTGAAGAAAATAGAGATACACCAAATTACCTTTTTGTGTATAGCAAGTTCCGAATGGCGGCGTATAATATGATTTCCCGGTTCCAAATACAGCCTCACCGTTGATAGAATACCACTCGGATAGTTGATTTAGTCGCAATACCGCAGTTTCCGGAAAATTACCTTGCGAATCCGGACCAACATTCAACAGCAAATTACCATTTTGTGCCACGCAGCCCATCAGTCCGGCAGTCAGTGCTTCCAACGGTTTGTAATCGAAATCGGTGTTATAAAATCCCCAGTGTTGGTTCATGGTGCAGCAGGTTTCCCACGGCACTTCTCTATTATTGACTTGCTGTGGCTGGTTCGGTACACAAATTTCGGGAGTGTAATAGTCGAAAAACCTCACATTGTCTTTGTAAAACGAAAGACGGTCGTTCACCAGTATTTCCGGCTGACACCTATAGATTATTTCCAATAAACGCTCACGATCAAAATAATCCTCGTTCGCCTTATATTTGCTGGTGTAATCCAGAAAAAGCAGGTCAATCTTACCATAATTAGTCATTAACTGTTCGATATGGTTATAAAGCAACTCCAGATATTCCCGGTGCTGCACTTCCGTCGGAGTATGGAGTTCGCCATGTTGAATGAATTCCGGACTCTCGCGGTCAGCATATCCAGGATGCGTCCAGTCCGGCAGTGAATGATAAAACCCGATACGCAATTCCTCCGCCCGGAACGCCTCAGATAGCATCCGCGTCACATCTTTACCATAGGGAGTATTGGTGATTTTGTAGTCAGTATAATGACTGTCGAACATGCAAAAACCATCATGATGCCGCGTGGTAAAAACAACATATTTCATGCCAGCGGCCTTGGCCAATGCTGCCCATCGCTCCGGATCGAAATCCACCGGATTGAACTGATGCATCAAATTTTCATATTCGCCAGATTCCCAAGGGTCATTGGCATAAGTCCATTCCCCTTTTGCCGGGATGGCATAGATTCCCCAATGGATAAACAACCCGAATCGCGCTTTTTTGAACCAATCAATCGACATTGCAAAATCTACCTAATAATAGAGTAACACTTTGGCACTTTTTCCGCCGGAAAACTTTTCATACGCCTTGACAGCTTCTTCAAACGGGAAGCGGTCGGAAATCAATTGAGAGACATTCAGTCCGCTACGATACAGCTCCAGCATGGCGTCAAATTCATGAAACTGATAGAACCATGAACCAGTCGCGGTTATATCGCGACGGATAAAATCTTCGCTGATCGAAAACTCAATACGTCCTTGTTCTCCATTGAAAATAATTTGACCTCCGCTCCTGACGGCGGCAAAGCAGCTCCGCACGGTTTCCTGACGACCTGCCGCTTCGATACAGATATCCGCGCCATGACCGTTTGTCCATTTTTTAATTTCTTCGAGGACATCGTATTCGGTTGGATTCAGCAGAATGTCCGCACCGAATTGTTTGGCGAAATTCAAACGCTCAGGCGACATGTCGACCGCGAGTACATTGCGCCCGAGATGCTTTTGCATGATGATATTGCCCAAGCCGATCGGTCCTGCGCCGAATATGGCGACAGTGCGGGCATCGGGAGAGATGATCTTGGTGGAACTATGATAAGGAACACCGAAGCCATCACCGGTAATCAGCACACCGGAGACCCACGAAATATCGTCGGGCAATACATGACAGGCGGTTTCCGCAGCGATGAATTGTTCGGCGTGCATGTTGCCGTAAAAACGCCGTTCCGCACACCAGGTGCTTTCGCCTTTATCGCAATGAATGCAGTGACCACACCCTGCAATGGCACTGACCCCGACCCGTTGTCCGATCATGAGATTTTTCACTTCTGGTCCAAGCGCGATTATCGTGCCGGCGGCTTCGTGCCCCGGATTGCCGGACTCCTGTCCGTTACCCCGGTAACATCCCATTTCACTGCCGCAAATGGCCGAGACAGCGGTCCGAATCAGAACTTCATCGGATTGAGGAATGGGAGTTGGAACATCGTCAATAGAAAGTACTTTATTGCCGTGAAATTTTAATGAGCGCATATGATGAAATTCCTGTTTAAAAATCAAGGGTAAATTCGGATTGGAGAGAAACTTTCCTGGCGGTGGCGGAAGCGCGGCGCATGGCGGCTTCCAACTGCAATTCCCGCAGCCCGTCCATCCCGGAAACCGGTGGCGGTAGTTCATGGCGAATAGTATCAAGATAGGATGCCAAGGCTTTTTCAAAGGAAGCTGCGTATTGCGTCCAGCGTGATTTATCGGCATTCAAGGAATAGGACTCCCGATATTCGGAGGAGTTGCGGTACAAGTTAAGATCGGCATCGAGATCAGCGAAAGTAACGGTACCACAATCGAAATTCAGCACGACATGATAAAGCGGCGAACTGAACGCCGGACATGAAGAACCAAGGAGCGTACCAGCACTGCCGTTGTTCGTCAGAAAAGCGCAACCAAGGTCGGTACCCTGTTGCAACCCTTCTCCATAAGAATGAGTTCCGCTGACAGCAACGACCTCGGTAATCTCACCACCCAAATAATGCAACAAGTCAATGCAGTGACTCCAACAGGCATAATTGACAAACCATGAACTTTGACGCAACTTTCCCAGATTTTTATCATGAATCATTCGTTTTAGATTTAATGTTTGCTCAAAAAAACGATAATTGAAATTCATCGCGATTTCCGTGCCGGCACTTGTTGCCAACCGCAGTAAATCGCGTGCCTCAAAAAAATCTTGTTCCGAAACGTTGGCTTGCCCATTGCGTGCATGGAGAGGTTTCTCGATAAAAAGCCGTTTAGGTTTGAAATCCAGCAATTGACAAGCCGACTGATAATGATGTGTTTCCCTGTTCAGAATAAGGATCGAATCCGGCTGTTTTGCGGTCAATTCCCGCAAGGTAGCGCAAGCATATCCGCCGAAATCGGCAACGCATTTTTCCGTTTTTTCTGCGGTTCGTGAATAATAGAGCAGTTCCACATCTTCCTGGCGTGAAAGAAACGGCAGATAATTATTAACTGCCACATTTCCAAGCCCGACTACACCGATTTTCATTTTTTTCGTCATGGCGGTAGCCTTTTTATTGTTTTTTAGAGGTAGCCTAAAATTATCATATTCCATGAATATGGCGACAACATTGCGAATACGGCATTTTCACGGGTTTCAGCTCTGTCTAAAACTTCCGGCGTCAAGACTTCCGCCTCCGCCGAATTGGTGATGTTCAGATCATTATGATGTAAGGTTCGGGCTTCAATCAGAATCGGTGCAAAGGCGACATGGCATTGAAAATCAAAATCTCTGTCACTTCGGTTAATCAAAAAGAGTACCAGTTGATTATCGTCGGTCCAAATGGCACTGCCCTTAAGATCATCATTATCATTGCCGTTTTCCGTTATCGCCAATACTGTTCCTTGACCGTATTTCGAGGCGAACATGAACGGATAAAAAATGCTTTGTTTCCATGCAGTACCGTTCGGTTCGGTCCGAATGGGGGCGATCACATTGACGGATTGGGCAATGCAGGCCAATTCGATCCAATCCGCATGGCGATGAAAACATGAAAAAAGTGCCCCGGCGATCAAGGCCTCTTTCATGGTATAATCCTGCTCCAAAAGATGCATGCCGGTGGTCCATTTTTCCTCCGGGTGCATTCTTCGATCGAAATCCCAGATGATCCACTCGTCCACGGATATGCGAACCGAATGCGGCATCTTCCTACAGAGCCGGATGGTTTCGGCGATTGATTGCTCGAACTGATCGACGGAACGCAAATACTCATTCAGAGTTTTATCTTTCTCGTAAAACATTTCATGCAACGAAATCAAGTCGGCATATTTACCGCAGATATTCAGGACGGTTTCGTTCCATTGCATATCATGGGGGTTGCCGCAAACGATGATTCGGCATTCGGGATCGAACTCTTTTAGCAGCTTGGCATGCTCACGAGCGATGCGACCGTATTCTTGAGCGTTCATCATGCCGAATTCCCACTGTCCATAAAGCTCATTGCCCATAAACCATGTGTGTATGCCGTAAGGTTTCTCTATGCCGTTCCGACGGCGCTGATCGCTCCAGTAAGTGCCGCCGGGAAAATTACAGTATTCATAAAGCGCGGCAGTATCGCTTAAAAAGCGATTGGCGCAATTAACCGTAAGGAGCGGTTTTGTGTTCGCTATGGCCGCCCATTTCATAAACTCATCCAGCCCGAATTCATAGGTTTCCAGCTGTCGCCAGGCGGGATCCAATGCCGCTTTTCGCTGTGATTTCGGACCGACGCTGTCCTCCCATTTCCAGAGATCGGTAAAACATCCGCCGGGATAGCGGGTGACTGGCATATTCAATTCCCGAATAAGCTTCAAGACATCCCTACGAAAGCCATTTTCGTCCGCCGCCGACGAGAATGTATCATAAATGCCGCCGTAAATATTACGCCCCAGATGTTCAACAAACCCACCATAAATTTCAGGATTGATTCTTCCGATGGATTTATCGGTATCGATAGTCCAGGTAATGATCATGGCCAAAGCTCCTCCTTTTGGATAATCCGTTGCGCTATCATTGCCGCTCCGACATCGTTCGGATGCAATGAATCGGAAAAACAGTCCGGTTTTGCATCCAGCAATTCTTCACCTTCGACAGTTATGACAGAGGGAAAAATACTTCCTACTTCGCGTAAAACACATCGAAAATCTTCCAGTGAATCGCCATTTTTATTGATAGGATTTCGTTCCAGACGGGGAATCGGAGTTTGAAGAAAAACCGAAGCATTGCTCCGATCAGTGACTGTACTTAGAAAATTTTGTGCGATTCGATGAAATTTAACAAGCGAAATGTTGGCATTGAAGTCATTGACACCATATGCGATCCATACACAAGCAGGTTTGCAACAGCAGGTAAAATGCGCAATATCCGAACTCATGATCGAACCGGATACGGCCCAGTTGTATACTTCCATATTCCACGCGGCGGCAACATGTTCTGTCCATGCGGCGGAAGGTGATGAGACGAATGCACCTTGGACGATAGAGTCTCCAAGGAACAATATGTTCCCGTTCGGACGTGAACAGGGGAGTGCATA
>JAISIP010000095.1 GCA_031261965.1 Victivallales bacterium
GCTATTGTAATGCATAGTTCGGGACTTTCTGTTCAATATTAGTGTTTTATGCATTACTAATATAGAACAAGTCCCGATTTTAACAATCAATTCCGAAAATTTTTATCGGACAGTAGTGGAACTTAGTTGGTTTTAATTTTGGGTGATATTAGCGAATTATAACTCCTTCAATGCCAAAAATATCTGCGATTTTTTTGATGGTATCGGCGTGATGACCGACACCCAAAGCAAAATGGTGCGTCGGACCTGCCATGCTCCAGCGTTTCAGGAAAGTTCGGACATCCGGTCGGAATTTACCGTGCGTGTTGGTGTTTCCGGTCGGCGGAATCTTGCCTTCCATCGATTCGCCCTCGGCAATGATGAATTTGAATTTACCGTCGGCTTTGACCCCGATACTGAGCATGGTAATCGGACCGGTTTTGATATTGAACTCCACCCCCGCTCCGGAGCCGGGCTTGCCGTGATACTTTTTCAGGCTGCGAATGACCGGCTTGCCGTTGGCGATATTGAGGTGATGCGGTCCGTCATGACCTAACAGCACGGTGTCGCGTTCAAAATCGACGGGATGGAATTCCGCAAAACTGCCGCCGATTTCGAGGCGATCCATAATCAACATCGCCACGCAGGTTTTGATGTCAAATTCGCCGCACATCGGGAATCCCGATGCCGTCAGCAACGAATTGCAGACGATGAAATTGGTAACTACTTTACGCATTTCGGACTCGGGTGCTGCCTCGTAATAGTAGGCGAATCCGTCGAGTTTCTTGGCGGCGATAAATCGCTCCAGCGCGATGCCGACCTGAGACGCAGTCAGCAAATCGGGGTCGGTCAACTTTGTGGTCAGCGGGTCGGAAACCGGGTCGGGCGTATCGAAAAACTCAAGGATACGCTTCGACATCGCCTTGACTTCGGGGTCGGTGGTGCTCAGCTTGGAGTATTCGCACATGATTTCGTCAGGTTCGCACTGGACGGCATGGCAACCGAAAGCGGCGGTCAATGCCGTCGGGTCGGTCTGCATGTCAAGCATAGCTTCAAGTACATGACCCATATGACCGAAACGGGCTTTACGCAAATCATGGCGTACGTGGGCGATTCGGCACCATTCGGCGAGTTGGGTGTCTGCTTGCGGATCGTCTTTAAGCGTTCCAATAATGACGTCCGCCACCGGTTTACCCATTCGTTCGGCAACCCCGGTGAATTCCGGCACCGAGCAGAAATCATCGTTGCACAACTGTATAAAGGTAGTTCCGCTCGGATAATCCATCGCTTTAAGCGGCTGGAGAGCCACTAACACGACCGGGCATTGTAAATCGCGGACAATCGCACCGAACGTGGCACTGGTGGCATAAGTGACCATATCAACGAACAACACATCAAGATCGGACTCTTTGATTTTAGGCAGTATGCTATAAGCTTTTTCCGCATTGTCGACCATGCCGAAGTCGGTGATCGTAACTTGGTGATTCTTAAGCTTTTTAATCAGCAATGAACTCTTAACGTTCATCTCGTCAAGCAGTCCAGGGAATTGTTCCCAGTAGGTGTCGAGTCCGACGGACATTACACCGACATTGGCGTTCAAAGGCTTTCTGCGTACTACTTTCATTCTACTCTACCATGCGAAGTTAAGATGACCCGAAATATTTTTCAGGACGACACACGGGCCAAATGGCGTATCCTCCCAACTTAACGGCAATATATTTTCAGACAAAAAATAGAGTTCGCCCGATCCGTTTATCGCCTCTATGGTATCCTCTGCTCCCCGGGGAGGGAAGAAGCGTACTTCGGCATTTTTCAGCCCGGAATAATTAAGCCGACCGATGTAACCGGGATAAGCGGGGAACTGGATTTTAGCGAAAATCACCGAGTCTTCCTGTTGTTTTACGAAACATCGGCATTGCGTATGCAGACACTTGCCGGGGCGATAGATGGCATCGCCGTTGTGCAAAAGTGTGGATAGTTCGCTTAAGATCGGAGCGCCAAGCGGAGTATTCATATACATGTCAATTGTAGTATCGATGGCGAAAACCGTATAAATAAACGCATTGTCGTGGCGCGAAAGTGTAGTGCGCGGCAGGGGGCTGTCGAGGGAAAATGCGTCGAAATCGATTTTCCAACCCCAGAAGCTCAACGCCTCGCGCATTTTTCCGGCATTTTCCACCGAGGATTGGACAAGTCGGACATGATCATTTTTCAGTAAATCCGACAGCTGTTTTGACGCATTTTCCGGCGAGCCGTATATCAGCAATTTGCCGTCGCGTTTGATCAGCTCATCCATGCAGGATTCGACCGCCGTAACCGGCGCGATAATAATTTCCGCCCGGCAATGGGTTTTTCGGAAATTCGTGGTACTGACGACGGTGTTCAACGGCAACCCTTGTTGCAGTGCTTCGCCGAGGAATAGATCTTCGTTGAAAGTCTGCTTTAAGTTCCGGCGCTGATTGTATTCATCGAACGGATAGAGCCAGAGCAGCGGAGCAGTCTGATCCGGCATCTCGCGCAAAGCGCATAAAAGGTGGGGAATTACCTCGTCCGGCACTTGATCCGGCAAATTGCCGTATGAATCATCAACCGTGAGAAGCGCGACCGAATTCGGCGTCTGAATTTGTCCGTTTTGGTCGATTCGAGCAATGCTCAACGGCTGATAAATATCCCACGGGGAACGTCCGTAACGATCCAGCCACGGACTGTTCAGAAACCACGGGTCATGGATATAAAAACGGTAAGGAAAATAATCGCCCGGCAGCTCCGCCACATGCGACATCCACGCCGACAGCTCCAGACCGCTGTTGTAGTTCAACGCCGCCCACGGTGAATTGACCGGCGGAGCAATGTTAAAATCGCGGTAAATCTCCTTTAAGGGTGCGCCGTCGGAGGCGATTTCGATTCCGGCGGAAAAGTTGCTGCCGCGGGTTTCGATCACCGCATCAGGGGCGGCAGTTCTAAAATCACGCCAAAAGCGCAATAACTCTTCGGCGGCTTCTTCGGCTTTTTCCTGCTTGAATTCAATTCCGTCGTACAACACGCCGGTAGTCTTCCATGTTTCGGTGCCGAACCCCATGCCGTTGGAGAGCCAGATGTAGTCATAATTCAGATCACGTGCGAATGCCTTATATTGCACACCTAAGAAAGTTCCAAGCGTAGTTCCCTCCAGGATTCCGCCCGGAAACCCCGCGTAGCGGTTTGCGTCGGCGTGCAATACGGAGTTGCAAGTGACAAAACTGTTTGCATACAGCGTGTGTCCTTGCGCAATTTCCCGGTGGGTTTTGAATTTGAAGTCGGAGACGGCAAACTCCGGACCATTGTCAAAGATTGCGCCGATGCGAATCGGGGAGTTGGTGATTTCTTTGCCCGTTTCCCGGATGATTTCAATCAGGCGTTTCAGCCAGCTGTAAGAGCGTAATTCGATATTATCCCGGTATTTCGCCGGAAAACAATGAGTGTCGCGCAATTTGCGATTACTTGGATTCTCCGTAGGTATCGGGTTGGCGCAGCCGATATGGTATGCCCACTCAAAGGTTTGCTTCAGATCGCCGCTGTAGCTTAAAATTTCACTGCCGTCGGCTATCCACAACATTATCGAAATACGATCCGCCTGGTCGGTCAATCGCCGATACTGTGTAAACATTTTACGGCAAACCGAATACATCGCTGTTTCTGAATTGTCCTGAAAAGCTTTTGCACTCAGTTCCAATGTGACGTTTTTTAATTGCATTTGACACCCTTATGTTTCGACATACATTATATAGCATTTTGTCCGGCTGTGCATGGACAAAATATTCTGTTGTTGAAACAAAAGGGGCAAAAATCAATCCAGTCCAATATTTTTTCTATATTCCCTGGGGTTGCAATCGTAAAATTTATTGAATGCGCGATAAAAATAACTCAAGTCGTTGTATCCTGATTTAAAAGCTATTTCCGTTATGCTCAAAGAAGAGTTTTTCAAAGCTTCGGCGACGTGGTTGAGGCGGATTTGGCGAAGTTGCTCAGATATGGTTTTTGAGGTCTGTTTTTTGTATAGCCGGCAAAGATGGTTTACGGTAATGCCGATATTGTTAGCCAATTTGGCGGGCTGAATCTCCTCGTAATAATATTTTGTCAGAATATTGTCAACGTATTCCACAATCTGTTGCGGATTGCGCGACTTGATTTTCTGTTCGCCTTTGCGCAGCAACAAGATCAGAAGTTCCATTAGTTTCCACTTCAACAGTGCTTGATAATTGCTCCGTTTGTACTCGAATTCCCGCTCCATGCTTTTGATTAAAGTCTCAATGCCGGATTCGGCTTCCTGAATGTAAAGCGAGGCATGTTCACTCTGTAAAAACGAATCGGAAAAGATCGCGAAAAAATGAAAATCATCTTTTAGCTCGGTTAGCTCATGTTCGATCATCAAGGGGTCAAAAACGATATTGTAAAGTTCCAGCGCGTCCGACTCCATGCGATACGTGGTTAACGCGCCGGGATGTACTATATATACCGACTTGGAGTGTATCGGGAACTCCGAATCGTTCAGAATCATAGTTCCTTTGCCGTCAAGAATATAAGTGATTTTCCAGAATTCCCGCTGGAAACGTGTTTGCTCGTTGAATTCTTCCGTTCGATTGATCTTGTGTTGAATCGAAAACGGAAACCCTTCTTTGAAGAACAATTTTCGCGGATAAGTCCTGATCTGAGGTTTCATCGCTGTCTCCTTTTGCAATCATCTAATGGGTATATCTAAAAACTGGGTTGTGTTAAAAATCAGCAGATTCACAACTTGGAGGTGCGATTTTGCAAGTATCTGGCTAACATAGAGTTAACCAGATAGGTGCAGGACCGCATATACAATAGTGAGATGCAATTTTTAGCCGAATTTCCAGTTTTTAAAGATCCTCTACTATCTGACAAGGTCAATCCAAGCGTAAGTGCTGAATAATTTTATTACTGACATTGGCGTTTTCGGGTGCGAGTGCAAAAATTGCTCCAAACGCGATCGCGTCGTCGGTGTTGCCCCAGACATCGCAGGGGCGGTGGGCATCGGATCCGACCACCATGCGAACGCCGTACTCCGCCATTACCTCCCAAAAACAGCTCCACGGATATTGGGGGCGATCACCTTCGGGGGAGTTTATCCACGATTTGCGCAAACCATAAGCGTTGATTTCAAACGGAATATCCAGAGTCTTGGACGCTTCGGCAAGCTCAATTGCGAATTTGCGCAACTCCGGTGTCCAGCTCGGATAGCGGGCGGTGAACATATCCGGGTGTGCGACATAATCAAAGAGTCCGCTTTGCATCCCTTTTATGGTCAACTCGGTATAAGCTTTGGCATATTCTATCGACAGCGGCGGGGTATCGCGGGGCAGGGGGTCGATAAAGTGCGGACCGAGAATCCGATAGTCGAACCCTTTCTCATGTGAATAGGTATCCTCGTAAAAAGCTTTTCCGAGCGACGGGACGAAATCGACCTCCACCCCGGTTAAGATAGTCAAATCGGGGAATAAATCACGCATACACGATATATCTCTGACGTAGTCCGGCAACTCCGAAAAATCCATGCGGGAGTCACCGAAGCGATCGTCCGGGAACGGGGCGTGATCCGAGAAGCCCAGCACGGCGATACCCTGTTTTATCGCTTCTTGACAATATTCCACGACTTCACCAGATGCGTGTCCGCAACGGGCGGTGTGGGTGTGAAGATTTACTCGTTTTCCAAATTTCATGGCTATAACCTGATTCCGCAGAGCTAATTGCAAAATAGTTTTGCAATTAGCTCCGTAAATAAAATAGCATGTTCCCCATGGTTTTGCAATTAGCCCGGAAGAGCAAAAAAATGCAAAAAAATCGTTTTATCCCGGTTTGCGGGGTTGCATTTTTCAAACGGCAGTAGTAGTGTTACTGTAGTCATATCAATGACTGAAGTTCTTCCAAAAGTTTCCAGTTTATAGAGGTAGTCTAAAAGTTTGAGACATCCTGTCTTGATGCGAAATTTTAGAGATTGCTTTACATGACTCATGTCCAAAATAAAGGGGGAAATCTATGACCAAAGCAGCCGAGTGCAGAAACTTTGTCGTTGCCGGACATTCCGGAGCAGGAAAAACCACGCTCTGTGAACAAATGCTTTTCAAAGGCGGGGCGATTCAGCGTCCGGGCAGTGTGGATTCAAAAAATACGGTTTCAGACTTTATGGCGGATGAGCAGGAGAAAGGGTCAAGCATTTACTCCGCAGTGATGAACTGCAAATGGAAAGGCGATGAATTTTTCTTTATCGACACCCCAGGATACGGCGAGTTTATCGGCGAATATGTTTCCGCCGTACGCGAGGCCGACGCGGCTTTGGTGGTAATCGATGCCGTTGACGGTCCGCAAATCGGCACGGCCCGCGCCTGGAAACTCTCAAAACAGCGCGGTATTCCGCGCTTCGGCATTGTCAACCGCCTCGACCGCGAACGCGCCGATTTTAAAACCACGCTCGAAGCGATGCGCCGCAACCACGGCAAAAGCGTCATTATTCCGCTCTACTGGCCGGTGGGCAGCGAGGCGAATTTCAGCCGGGTGGTCAATGTGTTGTTCGACAAAGATATTCCCGCGGAGATCGCCGACGATGTGGCGGAGTGTCGCGCTCTTTGGCTGGATGCCATCGCCGAAACCGATGATGAGTTGATGATGCGTTATCTCGACGGCGAAGAGTTAAGCGAAGACGAAATCCGCACCGGACTGTTAAAAACGATCAAAACGGGGCGAACCATCCCGGTATTTGCGGGTAGTTCGGTCAAAGACATCGGCATAAGCGAGCTTATGGACGCGATCACCGAATTATTCCCGTCACCGCTCAATTACGTCACCGTCGATGGCGCAAAGCGCAAGATCGGCGAAGAGTGTCCGCCTATCGGTATTGTGTTCAAGAGTTTAAATGACCCGTTCAGCGGGCAGTTGACTTTTATTCGGACGGTTTCGGGAATTTTTAAGGCGGATTCCGAAGTCTACAATTTGTCCCGTTCCGGGGTTAAAGAGCATTTTGGCGCGTTGCTTTTTTTGAACGGAAAGACGCAAAACTCGGTAAAAGAAGCCGGACCCGGCGCGATTTTCGCGGTTGCCAAGCTCAAAAATACCCATATTGGCGACACGATTTCGGCAATTCAAACCGAAACTCCGCTGCCGGGGATCGAGTATCCGGCGGCAACCATGTCTTACGCGGTTTCCGCCGCCAAATCCGGCGACGACGAGAAGATTGCCGCAGGTTTGGCGAAAATCAGGGAATGTGATCCGACCGTCCGAATCCGGCGCGATGAAATCACCCACGAATTTTTGCTTTCCGGCATGGGCGATCAGCATCTTGCTATTGTGGCAAAACGGCTAAAAGATCAATTTAAAGTCGAAGCGGTTTTGGATACTCCAAAAGTGCCGTATCGCGAAACGATCACCGCATCGGGCGAGGGTCATTACCGTCACAAAAAACAGACCGGCGGGGCAGGGCAGTTTGCGGAAGTGTATTTGCGTATCGCCCCGAACGCGGCGGGTTATGAGTTTGTAAACGAGGTCGTCGGCGGGACGATTCCGAAAAACTTTATCCCCGCTGTCGAAAAAGGCGTTGCGGAAACTCTGGAAC
Organism: Victivallales bacterium; assembly: GCA_031261965.1. Lineage (GTDB taxonomy): Bacteria > Verrucomicrobiota > Lentisphaeria > Victivallales > Victivallaceae > Victivallis. The sequence goes on from JAISIP010000095.1 coordinate 7,586, forward strand.
GCGGACCTTTGGTCGGTTGCACCGTTGAAAAAGTTCGGGTCGCGGTTTACGACGGCAAATATCACCCGGTGGACTCCAA
>JAISIP010000103.1 GCA_031261965.1 Victivallales bacterium
GCTATTGTAATGCATAGTTCGGGACTTTCTGTTCAATATTAGTGTTTTATGCATTACTAATATAGAACAAGTCCCGATTTTAACAATCAATTCCGAAAATTTTTATCGGACAGTAGTGAAAAGAACTGAAAAAAGAGTCCATCTATGCCCGTGCTTTGTTGATCTATGGGCAACTGAAAACCAGTCGCAATAATCTGGAAAAATTTGCATTGCCATACTTTGAGCGTTATGTTCGCGAGTTTCCCGATGGTCATGATATTAGACTTGCCAAATACAGTTTGGCGAAGTGTTATCTCAAGACCAATCAGTTGGCAAAAGCCGAGCGAATTTATACTGATTTAAAGGAAAAAGACGATATTTATTCACATGATCTGCAAAAGCGAATCAACAAGAGCAAAGCCGATTAACTCCATTCCCTGACTACTGACAATCAGGTATTACTGATGAGAATTTTTCTCTTCTTCGCGTTTGCGTCTGACTCGTTCTTTAAGGAATTTGCGCCGTTGCCGATGATCGTCGATTAAAATAATTAAACTCAATCCGCCGGCAATCAAAAAACCCAATATCCCGATAAGCGAGGTTTCATCCCCCAAATATGGTGGAATCTTTGCCACCACAATCAGTGCCGACCCGACCAGAAGCGCCGATACTAACATCGACCGCGACATGCGTTCGCCGGTGACATAAAGCGTCTCTTCGATTTCATTCAGCCGATGATGTTCCACCCGCAAGGTCAAACGACCGTCTTCAACTTTCTTCATCACGTTGCGCAGCGACAACGGCAAACGTTCAAGCGAAGTGAGCATATCGCCAAATTGGTCGATAAAACGGCGCAGGTGTTCCCTGGGGTCTAAACCGCGCAATTTCATCTTTTTAATAAAGGGCTCGACCAACTCGACGATCTTCAGTTGCGGGTCAAAACTTCTGCCTATGTGTTCGATAGTGATCAACGCTTTGAACATCATATACAAATTGGGCTTGAGTGCCATGTGATATTTGTCAAAAAGTTGTAACAACTGTTCAAGAATATGCGCCACGCTGATTTTTTCCAGCGGCAGATTGATGTTTTCGGCGATCAGATCGGCGGTGTCACGCTCAAGTTCTCCGCGACTGCCGGAGAATTGACCGCGAATAGTCATTCGCAACGCACAATCGATCATCAAAGAAATCTCGTCATTGAGCAAATAATCGACCACTTTTACAAAATCGCGCCGCTCCTTGACGGTAATTCTTCCCATCATGCCAAAGTCGATAAAAACCAAAATATTCCCCGGCTGGATGAAAATATTGCCGGGATGCGGGTCGGCGTGAAAAAATCCGTATTCAAAAATCTGACTCAGCATCGAGTTAACCCCGACAACGGCAAGAAATTTCAAATCATAAAGCTCGCGTTTATCGGGGTCGGCAAGAATCGTCGCTACCGAGTCGCCTTTGATGTATTCCATGGTAAGCACCCGCTCCGCCGAAAGTTCCGAAATCAGTTGGGGAACTTTCATATTTGGAGTGTCCGCCATGTTTTTGTAAAACAACGCCAAGTTTGCGGCTTCAGAACGGTAATTCAACTCGCGATTCAACGCATACGAAAATTCCGCCACAATCCGGGTCGGCTCCATACGCGCAAACGTCGCCGAGTACTCCTCCATTTTCGCCGCGATAAAGCGCATAATCTCAAGATCGGTCTTAAGCACTTCGACAATTCCGGGTCGGCGAACTTTTACCACCACTTTCATGCCACTTTTCAGGCGGGCAGCGTGAACCTGCCCGATACTCGCCGCCGCAATCGGTTTTTTTGAGAATTTTTCAAACAACTCGTTAGTCGATTTGCCGAATTCCGATCTAATGATCGCTTCGACCTCCTTAACCGGGAACGGCGGAACATGCTCGGTAAGTTTCGCCAGCTCCCTGGCATATGGCTCTGAAATCAAATCGGATCGGGTCGAAAGAATTTGCCCTAATTTTACAAATGCCGGACCCAACTCCTCGAACATCATACGAAGTTTCTCTGGTCGCGAATATTTACGCTTATCACTTTTACGCACGAGCCAACCAAAGTGGTGGTTGGGGTATAACTTTTCGGCCAAATCTTGAAAACCATATGCCGCCATCGTCTCGACGATTTTGATAAATCGACGAACCGTGCGGTAATCCCGCGACAAATCAGTCGGGATAATTAACTTCAACATAAGAACTCCTCCTTCACCTCAACTAACGATTCTTTTTTGCGCTATGCAACGCCTTTTCGGCGGCGGCAGAGTGAACGGTCACGACAAAAACCGGACTTTCCACGTTCACTGAGCTCAAATTAAGCCGGGCTTTGACAAAAAATCTCCTCTCCATGTCATCGGCGATCTTCAACGCTTTGACTATTCTCAAAGTTCTATTGATAAACACCTTATTTCCGGGTGAAAGCTCCAGCGGGTTGCGAAAAAGCGGTGCGTTCGGCTCCTGGTAATAGTTTGAAACGATCGCTTTGTCTTCCTCGTTGAGGTCAGTCTTCCAATCGTATTCAATCGGAATCCAAAGCTCCTCAATTGGTCCGCTCGCCTCGGTAAACCAAGGTTGACACCAAAGCTCAATATTAAGTGCATCATCGGAATACCACTCCGGGATACGTACCAATTTCGTATCAAGATTGGTCAAAGAAAAACTCAAAATCCCGGAATCGCCCGCCACTAAATCGCGCCGTCCCTCCAAATTTAACGCCAATTTATACCGATCAATCGGAGCGTATTCCGGCAGTGGCAAAGCACCGAAAGCCAGCTTTTGCTCCTGCGTATCCACTTGCATACAGCCACTTAAAATGCACGACAATGCGGCAATTCCAAGCCACGCTTTAAGAATAATTTTCATATTTTTCGCTCCTTGCTCTTGCGATTTACACTCGATATTTCACTTAAAATTTTCATCCGTTCCGCCGGGTCGGCAGTTTCTCTCAAACGGATCATCAATTGTGAACTTTTTGCCCGGCTACGCTCACGCCGCAATTGGGCAATCGAGTCCTCCAAGGCTTTGTCAAAATCCGCAAACTCTTTGTGCTCAAACAATATCCGACTGATGTCAGAATTTGGCGAACTCAACTGCATATCGGTCAAAATCCCGGTTATTTTGTCGTGTTCGCCATTTAACGCCGAGCCAATCACCGTATTCAGTGCCTTTTCAAGCGGAATAGCGTCGCTGAACTCATCTGCACCGAACTCTTCGCCCAAGCGGCGTGCCGCATGTTCCGAAGCTATGGAAAGCTCCAAAAGCGTCAATAACGCGGCGGATAACCCCGGCGGCAAATCGTTCTTAGCCGTGCTTTTGGGCAAAGTCGGCTCGGCTTCGGCGCGAAACGCGTTAACTCTCCTTGCCTTGGACTGAACTTGTCGCAATTGCGCATAAAACGCATCCTCGCTGATTCGCAACAACGTCGCGGCCTTGCGGATATAAAGCTCAAGTTCAATCGGATTAGCGATTTTCAGCAGATAATCGGCAACCTCGTCAGCAGCATGACCTCGGCCGGCGGGCGAATTCATATCATGACGCTCCGGCAACGATTCGCCCAAGACATCCAGCCAAGACACCGCCGATTCGACCGCCTCGGCGATTGCCGTTGTCCCGCCGTTTCTAAACAATTCATCAGGGTCTTTACCCCCCGGAATCCGAATAACTTTGATCTCCATAGAAAGCGGCAAAAGGATTTCCACCGCCCTCAAAATCGCTTTTTGCCCAGCCGAATCCGAGTCAAAGGCGAGAAAAACCCGATCACAATATCGCTTGAGTATACGCGCCTGTCCCTCAGTAAAACCAGTCCCCTGCGGCGCGGTGGCACACTCAAACCCGGCACGGTGAAAGGCGATCGCATCAAGCTGCCCCTCGCAAAGAATCGCCATTTTTCTGTCCACCATCATTTTGCGCGCCAATGGCAAAGCGTAGAGCAAATTGCCCTTTTTGAATACAGGACTTTCGGGGGTGTTGATGTATTTTCCCGCCATCGAATTAGCCTCAAGCGAACGCGCCGAAAAGCCGACCACCCTGCCCTGCTCGTTGGCGATTGCAAAAGTCAGCCGTCCTTTGAAGTGGTCAAACAACCGCCCGGAATCCTCCTTGCGCCGCACAATACCGGCAACGACAAGTTCTTCATCGGTGAAGCCGAGCGAACGGCCGTATTCCAGGCAGGCACTCCATTCATCCGGGGCGACTCCGATGCGAAAGCGTTCCGCAATTTCGCGGGGGATTCCCCGTTTGTTGAGATATTCTCCGGGAATAGAATTGGGATTCGAGTGCAATATCCGCTCAAAAAAACGGCAGAACTCCTCGTTGACCTGATAAATTCTCTCTCTGACATCGGCACGGCGACGCCCCTCTTTGAGGTCAATACCCGTGTCATTCTCGGGGATCATCACTCCGACCCGCGTTGCTAACATATGCAACGCGTCGCCAAAACCGACGTTCTCCTTGTCCATATAAAACCGGAACACATCGCCGCCCTTACCGCAACCGAAACAGTGGTACATCTGGCGCGAAGCATCTACATGGAACGAGGGCGTTTTCTCGTGATGAAACGGACACAATCCTTTAAACGTGTTCGTCCCGGAGCGTTTGAGCGGAACAAAACTCCCGATCAACTCCACAATGTCACAACGGGAGCGAATCTCCTCGATGACATCTTTGGATACACCAAACGCCATTGCCAACCTCTTTACTTTGTCAGCGCAGTTGCGCAAGGCGCGTTGTCGCGTTGCTCTTTAACTCCGCATAATTCGCGTCATCCCCCGCTAAACGCAAAAACGCCTGGTAAAATTGCGTTGCAGCCCGTCGATTCGATGCGTAACGGTCAAAAAACGTCGCGATATTATAGAGCACTGTCGGGTTGGAACGATCAAGCCCATAAGCGGATGTAAACTCCTTTTTGGCGAGATCCAGCTTGCCGCTTTGGGCGCGGACAATTCCCATCGAATTCCGAAATGCGGCGTTGTTGACCATATCCGGCGCAGTGCGTGCCAGATGGGTTAGCCAATTGCCCGCCGATGGCGAACGCAACGCCACAGTGATGTTCGATAAAAGCACAAGCGTGTTTTTATCTTTGAAGTCGCATAATTTCGCGGCGCGGGTCAGTGGCGAAAGCGCGTCGGAATAGCGGGTCGGGTCAGTCGCATAGAGTCGCCCCAAAGTATACTGCGCAATGAAACTTTCGGGATTTTGGGCGGCGGCCTTTCGCGCCACGTCAAGAGCCTGATCGCGTTCGCCGAGTTTTTCGTTGGCAACAGCGCAAAGAATCAGTGCCGGAACGTTGTTCGCCGAGAGCGATTCCGCCCGTTGCGCCATTTTCAATGCTCCGCTCCAGTCGCCTTTCGCTCCGAGTTCAACTCCGATTGAGAGACTTTCTTCCGCCGTCTTGGGTTTGCACCCGGCAACGACAAACATCATAGAAACAACAACAGTAGCACAAATAATTTTAACCATTTTCATTTCCCCCCATATAATAATCAGCAACGTTTTCGCCAAGCATTAAACCCAAGTCCGGCAAGATAAACCGCCGACGCAAGTACCACTATTGCCGGACCGGACGGCAAGTTAAATTGATAGCTTGCAATCAACCCGACAACCACAAACAAACCGCTCAAAATAGTAGAAAGCAACATCATTGACCAGAGATGCCGGGTAAAACTTCCGGCAGTTGCGGCAGGCAAGGTCAAAAGTGCGATCACCAAAATAATTCCGACCACATTAATCAGAAGAACTATCGCCAACGCCGTTAATATCAGCAGCGAAAAATAAATCACCTTGACCCTTACGCCACGAAGTTCGGCAAACGTCCAGTCAAAAGACATGGTCAAGATACTGTTGTAAAACAGCAACATCGGCACGAGAATCAGCAAATCCAGCCCTATCGTCAAGTAAACTTCGGTTTGGGTCAAAAGCAGAATATTCCCAAACAAATACCCTTGCCAATCGACATAGCCGTGCGTCCAATTTAAAAATAAAAGCCCAATCGACATCCAAAGTGCCCAGACCACGTTAATAATCGTATCTTCCCGCTCACGGGCATAGAGATTGACCGCGCCAACCACCAGCGCCGCCGAAATTGCCCCGACAATCGCCCCCACCATAGGCGAACACCACGGCAAGGCAATTTGCTGCAAAAACAACGCCGCGCCGATGCCGCCGAGTGCCGCATGTGAGGTTGCCCCGGCAAGTGAACTAATCCGTCGCGTGACCACCATAGTTCCGACAATTCCAAGTGCCACGCTCGAAAGCGCGCCAACCAGCAAAGCGTAACGCAAAAACGCCATTTCAGGACGCATCAGATCATGAAGAAAACTCATTGCGCCTCCTTCATTTTCGGGTTCACCTGACGATGCTCGCAGTTGCAAAAACAGGCGTGATCATGTTTAATTAAATTCACCTGATGATGATAAACCTCGTTTGCGGTTTCAGCGGAAAACGCCGCCGCCTCGTGAATTGTTACCTTGCGATTCACGCAAATGACCAAATCAATTTCGCGATTGACAAACCCCAAATCATGCGATACGGTAAGCACCGTCATGCGTTGTCGCAAAATATTTAGCGTATTGTAAAACTGCTCCTCGGCACCGGGGTCGATATTGGCGGTCGGCTCGTCCAGAAGCAAAAGTTCCGGATCGCTCGCCAACGCCCGGGCGATCAGCACCCTCTGTCGTTGCCCGCCGGAAAGCTCGGAAAAACTGCGTGCAGTTAACTCGCCAATGCCCATATCATCAAGGGCTTTTTTCGCACTTTGGTGATCCGCCTGGTTGTATCGCCCGAAAAACCCCCGGTGCATTCTGCCCATAAGCACGACTTCAAGCACCGTCACCGGGAAAGCCGCGTCAAGTTGATGATATTGCGGCATGTACCCAACCCGCTGTCGTACCGCCGACGGATTTTTGCCAAAAACCTTCAACTCCCCTTTTTGGGGCGACAGAAGCCCGAGCAAAAGTCGCAAAAGCGTACTTTTACCACCGCCGTTGGGTCCGACAATGCAGCCGGAACGACCGCGTTCAATCTGAAAACTGACATCATCGAGCGTCAAAATTCCAGGTTCATAACCGAAACTGACGTGCGAAAGTTCCACAATTGTCTGATCAATGTAACTCATTTAACCTCGGCTCTGGTCTTTTCTTCGGCAAAACCCGCCTTCAGCGCATCGGTCATTGCCCTGAAATTCGCAGGAATATCCGATGCAAGCGCGTCCAAACCAGCCACTTTGCCGCCGATGGCATTTTCGAGAGCTTTCGCCCCGGTCGGGTTAAATCGGGGTTGAACAAAAACGACCTTTACCTTTTCTTCCCGGGCGTGCTTGATAATCTCGGCAAGTCGCGCCGCCGTCGTTTCGCGTCCCTCCAATTCAATGGAGATTTGCACTAAGTTGGTCATCTTCGCAAAATACCCAAATGCGGGGTGATAGACGAAAAAAGCCCGGTTGGCATATGGTGCAAGCTCGGTTTTAGCGTAATTTCCGCTCTCTTGCAGCCGGGCTTTGATCGCCTCAAAATTCGCCGTGTAAACCGACGCCCCCGCCGGGTCGGCTTGAGTAAGCGCGTCGGCGATATTTTTTGCGATAATTACCGCGTTGTCGGCGGATAGCCAAATATGCGGGTCGGGCGACCCGGCTTCGTGGTCGTGGTCATCGTGCTTATGCCCGGCATCGTGATCGTGGTGTCCTTCTTCCCCGCTGAATAAAATCCGCTCAACGCCTTTGCCGACATCGACCACGCCGGTTCGATCCGAATTGAGCATCCGGCTGATTTTATTCTCATAAGTCATGCCGGTGGTAAAAAATAATTTTGCCGCCAAAGCCGAGCGAATCTCCTCCGGACCGGGGGAATAGTCGTGCGGGCTGCGTCCCTCCGGTAACATCGTACGCGAATTCACCCGATCTCCTCCCACGGCGGAAGCGAGATAGGCAATCGGTGGTAAACCGCTGCAAATTAACAATCTATCAGCAGTAACAGCGTTTTTTGTTTCATCTTTACACCCGGTGAACAAAATCATGGCAAGAAAAAGCGTCAAAATAGTGTATGAAAAAACTGATCGCATAGAGAACCTCTTTAGTATCCTTTGTACATTAAGATATTCCCAATAGGCTTCAAAGTCAAGAAAAAAACGACTATTTACATAGGTTATGCCGACTTTTTTTCGCCATAAACTTGAATTCATTTGTTTCTCGGTGTATAGTTTAAAATAATTACAATCGTTGAACGCATCTTTAAAAAAAAATCGGGATCATATGAAGAAAATCTTTTTGACCGGAATCACTGGTCTTGTCGGTAGCACCTTTGTGGTGGCTTTGCTCCGTGAACGCCAGGATTGCGAATTCGTCTGCCTGGCACGCAAAAGCCCGGTAAAAAGTGCCCGGCAACGAACCGAAGAGATTATTCGCGACGAATGCGTCTTCGACGGTTGCCCGGAAATCGCCGATCAAATTCTCTCAAAAGTTCAAGTTATCGAAGGCGACGTGACCGATCTTGACCCGGTATCTATGGCGAAAAATCCGCTGATGCAAGGTGTCAATGTCGTTTTTCACTGCGCCGCCGACGTGAACCTCAGCCAAGACCCCACCGGTCGTACTTATCGGATTAACTTCAACGGCACGCAAAATGTCGTTGCGTTGGCAAAATTGCTCAACGTCAAAGAATTACATTATGTGGGAACCGCCTACATCGCCGGCAAACTGATCGGCACGGCGATTGAAGACAATCCGCTCGACAGCGGCTTTAACAACCCGTATGAAGAGAGCAAATACAAGGCCGAAATGCTCGTACGCGAATCGGGGATTCCGTTTACGGTTTATCGTCCGTCGATTATCACCGGGCGGCGTTCCGACGGCAGAATCCGCAAACCGCTGGCGTTTTACCGTATTCTTGAATTTCTCGGCAAACTCAAAAGTCACCGTTGCTCCAAACTGGGAATTTCACCGACCAGCGTGGTCAATTTGGGAATCAACTTTGCGACGATTCCCTCCGAACACGTCTATTTTGTGCCGATCGACTATGTCCAGGAGGTGATCACCGCGCTGTTCCAGCAACCTGTAACCAACACGGCATATCATGTGACCGGCGAAAGTCCGTTGACCACCAAGCAAATCCAAAAAGCGATTTGCGATGTGTTGCGCCTTGAAGGCGTGTCGGTCGATCCGAACGAAAATCTCGAAGATCGCGACAATAAGCTTATGGGACGTTTTTTGGGCGATCTTTACCCCTATTTTTCGTCGGACATTGTTTTTGATCAAAGCAACGTCAAAAAGGCACTGGGTGATGAGATACTCAACTGGCCATACGGTGCGGCGGGGCTGGAAATTTTGATTCGTTCCTACTACAAAGACTATTTCCCCAAGGTCGAGTGGCTGCAAAAGTTGGCAACCACTCCGGGGAATGCGTCAGTAGAGTAGCCCCTTGAGATTGTCGCCGATTGGGTGAATTGAGGCTGCCGCTGAGTTGTCTGGTAAAATCATGATTATCGATTTTCATACTCATTTTTACCCTGAGAAGGTTGCCCCCAAGGCAATCGAAGTCTGTGCCGGAAAGATCGACGCGTATTCCGACGGAACCCGCGCCGGGCTTGAAAAATCAATGTGTGTTGCCGGAATCGATCTATCAGTGGCTCTTACGGTGGTAAATGCGCCGGAGAACAGCGCAAGCATCAACGCATGGGCGATTCGCGAAAACCGAATGCCGATTATCTCCACCGGGGGGATTCACCCCGACGAACCTGACCCGCTCGCGACTTTGGAGGCGATTAACGCCGCCGGATTGCCGGGAATCAAGTTGCACCCGGAATATCAGCGTTTTAAGTTCGATGAGGAACGGCTTTTCCCGGTGTGGGAACGCTGTGAAGAACTTGGGCTGTTCGTCGTTACCCATGTCGGGTACGATGCGATGTACGAGCCGCCGTATCTCAGTGACCCCGAGAAACTCGCCGAGTTTCACCGCCGTTTCCCCGGTCTGCAATTAGTTTTGGCGCATCTCGGCGGCATGGCGATGTGGGACGAGGTGGAAAAATACCTTGTCGGCTTGCCGGTCTATCTTGATTTGGCAATGGCGACAAAGGAATATATTACGCCCGGGCAGTTGACCAGGATAATCAAAAATCACGGAGCAAACCGCATTCTCTTTGGCTCGGATTCGCCGTGGTACGATCAGACCAGACAGCTAAAATTTATCCGCTCTTTGCCTCTCACGAACGAGGAGCAGGAGTTGATTTTTTACCAAAATGCCGCCGAATTACTAAAAATATGAGCAAGGTGAGTAATGGATTTACAGACCATTGATCCTACGACAGTTCTGTTTGCCGCCGGGGCGGCTCTGATGCTGGTGGTGATTATTACGCTTGGAATCAAGATCGCCGGGTGTATTTTTACACTTATTTTGATTTTTCTCCCGGCGGCGATTGCGGGGGGAACGTGCGGATATTTCTACAACGAGCAAGCGGGCTTCGCGGCGGCGGTGATCGTCGCGCTGATGATGCTTTTGCTAATCCGCAAGCCCAAAGGCTGATAAAAAAACTATCATCCCTACAATTCAAATGCCTACCTGCACTGGTATTCAAACTAACTATTTGCATAGGTAATTGGTAAAAATATTAATGCCTATTGTTAGGAATATATTCACAATAAGAATTATAAGCGAATATAGAAAAGGATGTTCTCCCACCCATATTTCGAATTTCTGAGATGGTGTTTTGTCAATTTGGGCAAGTTCTTTTTCAAATGCTGCGAGATATCCTTCGGGTAGCGAATGATTTATTATTTTCCCCTTGCATTCATCGCATATAATTGGTTTCTCTGTGTTATAAATAATATCATCCGTATCACCACACATATCAAATATACAGCCACGAGTATCGTTATGATGGAACCCATTCTCGATACTGACACTGCCGAACAGGTTATACAATAGGACAACTTCAAAAATATTCTTTATGATGAAATTCTCGGTGGATATTTTTTCACTACGCAATATATGGTTTATATTGGCAAGAGAAATACAGCATTTTTTTCCTCCGAGCCGGTGCATGTAAAAATTGTCATTATAGGGATAAGCCATGATTCCAATGACAATCGATTCAGATGTGATATCTGATAGTATGCTTGTGACTTCTTCTTTAGAATATTCTATATTTAGATAGCTATCTTTAACTTTTTTATCGGGCATTTTTTCTTTTACAACCGGATCTGTGATGTGAAAAAAATTTGATTTGTAGCGCAATAATTTACTTGTATCCACAAGATGTTTGGCATGACCTAACAACACAAGTTTTATGTTCTCTTTTTCAAAATGCATACTATACACTCCAATATTTTTCTGATCCTTTGAAAGACTATTTGGTAACTGTCACATTTGTGGTTCTCTCTAAAAAATGGTTTTTAGAGGAAGCCATTAGCGTTTTTCTGCTTTAAGGCTTCTGCAAATTGTTTCCCTGTGGATGTTAAATTGAATTTTCTCCCTGAATTGCTATCGGGTAATTCCCTCAGATATCCCCACGTGACAAGATTATCTAAATCGTCATCGACTTCACGCAAATCATTTGTTTTAATGAAGATTTTTTCTGTTTGCACGTGTTTAACTACACAGGCAGGAGCAAATGTAAGCAAGAAATCATCGTTGGAAAGGAAAAATTCTTTTAAAATGTTCTTTGCTTGTTGAGATAGTTCTTTTTTTTGCCCCTCTGTTTTGCAATTTTCATAAAAATGGGAAATAGAAACAGAACCATTGATAGTCCCTGCTGCAACAGAGCTTTCATTGGCAATATTGCTTCCAGCTTGTGCATTCGATTGTGTATTTTTATTGCGCTTTTTTATTACAATAGCAAATTTTATTACAAAACCTGTTGCCACACAACCAGCTAAAAAACTAAGAATTTCTGACCACATTTCTGCTCTCCCAACGCCTGTCCCCTCGGCGAAACATTCGCTCGGGGTAAAAACCTTTGAGTTAACATACGGCATCATTGAACGAATTGCAAGTCACGAAACAAATTGTCACCAAATCACATTGTTCGGTAATTCACCCGGCTTTAAGAGCCAAGTAGCAGACCAGCCCTCGGCTGGTTCGGATTTTGAAGATAGCATTTTTGCAAATTGGCGTGTCAATTGCAAAAATGCTACACAAAAAGGTTTGGAAAAGAAAGAGCGCGAGAAAGAAAGAACCTTTCCTCAAAAGGTTTTTCTTTCTCGCAAAAAATTCGGCCGCCGCACGGACCGCATTCCGCATTTCATTAAAAGGGCAGCATTAGTTGTTCAAATTTCGGTTCTGTTTCCGGGGTGGCAAAATTGCCGACGGTAACTCCGAGCAAACGCACCGGGCGGGTGGCAAGTTCGGTTTTCGCCGCAAGTTCAATCGCGATTTCGCCAATCTCTGAACCGTCGCAGATCAATTGCGGCAACGAAAGCGAACGCGTCACCGTCTCAAAATTTGCGTAACGGACTTTGATTGTAACGGTTTTCCCCATCAAATTCTTCGACTGAAGCCGATGAGAGACCCGACGCGCCAACTGTCGTAAAATAATTCTTTTTTCGCGAATATCGGAGCAATCCTCAACCATGGTGATTTCGTGACCGACTGATTTGGGTTCCGATTCACCCTCAACCGGGCGATTGTCGATACCGCGTACAATGTTGTAATAAAACAACCCGGTCTTGCCGAACAATGTTCCGAGCGTCCCGGCGTCAAGCTGTCTTAAGTCACGCCCGGTTTTGACGTTCATGCCGATCAGTTTTGCCGCCGACACCCGCCCGATACCGTGAAATTTCCCAACCGGCAGCGTATCGATAAATGCCAAAGCCTGCTCCGGGGTAATGACCGTCAAACCGGCGGGCTTATGCGAATCCGACGCAATCTTGGCTAAGAATTTGTTGTAAGAAACTCCAGCCGAGGCAGTCAACCCGGTCGCGAGGTAAATTTCCCGCAAAATCGCCCGGGCGATCTTAGTCGCGCTTGGTTCATTCAAAAAATTTTCGGTAACATCAAGATACGCTTCGTCGATCGAAACCGGCTCGATCAGCGCGGAAAATCGGTGAAAAATATCCCGTATTTTAGCAGATTCACGCTGATACTTTTTCATATCGACATCGAGAAACACCGCCTGTGGGCAGAGCCGTTTGGCACTTCTGGTCGGCATGGCGGAGTGAACGCCAAACGCCCTCGCTTCGTATGAGCAGGTGGAGACCACGCCGCGCCGCTCCGCCGCACCCCCGACAATTACCGGGCAACCGCGCAACTCCGGGCGGTCCCGCTGCTCAATCGATGCAAAAAACGCATCCATATCAATATGGATAATCTTACGCATGACGCTATCCTGTCAAAATGATAAAACGACACTCTCCCGATTCAAGTTGAAATTCAACCGGGGAATTCGGCGCGATATAACACCCGGTCACAAGTTCACGCCCCGGCAACTCCCAATGAATTCTCGCCGAACAACGGGGAAACAGCGCGACAAAACGACCATCGCCGATCCACTCCACCGTCTCGGGCAAAGCAAAATCATTTGGCAACGCAGTAGCACAAGTCGCAAAAACACGCCGCAACACCTCCCCTGCCCCGGCAGGAAGTGTCCGACACGTCGTTTCCAGTTTTTGGGAATCCCCCGCACATAACGCCAGGGCGGCAAGTTTCCAGTTTTCGGTTGTAGTTTTTATTTTCGCAATCATGCGAGCAAATCCGCTTCGCCGTTGGAGACCGCCAAGAAGCATGGCGGCATATCCTTCAGATCCCGTTCAATCAGATAATGATTTATCATTTGCCGACGCTCATCCCGCACATCGTAGTCCGGAAACTCAATAAACACCAACTCGGCGCTGCTTGAAAAGCGCGGCAAAACCACGTGCAACTTTGCTTCCGGCGCGATTCGGATGATTTCTGCGGCGATTCGCGCCTTCTCCAATGTGCGTCGCAATTTCTTCTCTTCCGCCATGGAATCCATAAGAAAAACGCGCAAAACACTTTTGCGCCAATTTCGGTCAAGATGCACCAAATATGCGAGAATGGTAATAAGCGACCCCCCTTTTGGGGTCTGCCACCAAATATCGATCGTACCGCCGTCGTAACTTTGCGGAGTAAAATTACTTGAACCGTTCGCCAGCACCAGCGCACTGCGACGAAAATCATTGACGATCATTTGCAGATGGTCAAAAAATGCCCCGACCCGCTCTTTTTGAGTCGGCCAGCCCAGCATAATGATATTCGGGCGAATCGGGTCAAGCGAATGGCTTTGCAGCAAAGTGTGCAACGCCACATCGAATTCCGGCGCGACCACCACACTCGGGAAAACCTGCCAGTCACGCTCCCGGCAAAGCTCGCGCAACTCGCGCAATCGCCGGGTTCTGAACTCGCCGAACTCACGACAATGTTTCATCACAATAATTTGAATCATAGTCAAGATTCCGCGCCGTTGACTGAAGAGCAACGCATATTCGACTAAATCGCCGCGTTTCTCCGGCTCTTTCGCCAAAATCGCGATCGTCGGCCGCCAGTTTTTGGGGTGAATCGGCAAACGCGGCAATTGCAATAGCATCGAACGAATCCGTGAATAAAGAAAACCGCGCCGGGCATCGCCGTATTCCATTTCCAGATTCCGAAAACGAGACCAAATATAAAGTCCGCCAATGATAAAGACAGCCACCACCGAAAGTCCGGGATTGATCAGAAACGCCGCAATTGAACAGGCAATCGCGCCATAAGCCGCCACAGTCCAGTGAAAAAATCGAAAACGGGGGCGAAACGACGGATTTGCCCCGTGCGACTCCACAAACGCCGCAATGTTGATAATCGCATAGGTAAAAAGGAAGAAGAGCGATACTAATTCACTCATCAAGTTGATCGGTGAATGCTCCACATCCGATTCGTTCCTCCCCCAAAAACCCGCCCAAAGCAAAATCGGAACAATGATAATCAGCACCAGCACAATCGCCCGGCGCGGTTCGTTTTGCACGCCTACGCCTTTGCGAAAGAAACGAATTCCGGGCAATACGTTATCGATTCCGAGGCTTTGCAACACCCGCGGCGCACCGAGCATCCACCCCAGCGCGGTCGAAAGCGTCGCGGCTTGCACCCCGGCTAAAACCATAAACCACATGCCCCACAGCGCGTTTGCCGTCAGAATCCGATAAGGCGTGCGAATCATTTCGGCACGGTGGAAGCACCCGGCGGCGACGACGATTTGAACAATGTACAACCCGATCGCCGTGAATAGCGCGGCAAGCGTTCCGCGTGGAATTGAACGATGCGGTTCTTTGAGGTCGCCTGACATATTGACCCCCGCCATAATGCCGGTCAACGCCGGAAAGAAGATCGCAAAAAACGGAATAATCGACTCGACATTTTTCGCCGGACTAAGGTTTGCCTCAAGATTCGCCAGCGAAAAGTTTCCGATCGGGCCGAGCAAAAAGACCAGTATCGATGCTCCCAGTGCCGCCATAATTAAATATTGCAATCTAATCGCCCAATCGGCACCTTTCCAAACCACAAACGCCAAAATCGCCCCCAACGACAGATTTATCAGGGGGAAATAATTTCGCAATGCGGGATATTGCGAAACCAACGCCTCCGATGCTCCGAGAATGTTAAACGGTATCGCCAGCGATTGGGAGACAAAAAGCGTCAACCCGATCGACGTTCCGAACGATGGACCCAACACCCTGCTGATCAGATAGTACGCCCCGCCGCCTTTGACTTCGGTATTCGTTGCGATCGCCGCAATCGAGAGCGTTGTCGATAGCGAAATCGTCGCGCCGACCACAAGAATGACCAAGGTGAACACCAACCCGGCGTTGCCCAGCACGAAATTGGTACGCATAAACATCACCAATCCGAGAATAGTCAACAATGCCGGAGTGTAAACTCCGCCAAACGTGCCGAAATTATATCCGCCGGGATTATTTGCAATCGGGGTTTTGCCCATCAGAAAAGTCCTTGTTTTATGAGTTCTTATAAAAGATAGTTGCACTTGCACTCTTTTTCAATTATCCGTTCTTGATTTTTCCACAGTTAGGCAATATAGTAGAAGAATACAACACTGTGGGGTTATAATGAATTTTTACAAAAATGTCGATTTGCTGTTTAAAAAACATGAAGAACTGATCTCCCGCCCCAATGAGATTTTGCCGGGCAACGGAGTACTCAACCGTTGCAAATACCCGGTTGTCACTTCCCGACATGTGCCGATTTTCTGGCGTTACGATCTTAACAAAAAGAGCAATCCGTTGTTGCTTGAGCGAATCGGCTGCAACGCGACGTTGAACTCCGGCGCGATCAAATTCGGCAAAAAATATTGCCTGGTGGTTCGTGTCGAGGGCTCAGACCGCAAATCGTTTTTTGCGGTGGCGGAAAGCCCCAACGGCATCGATAACTTCCGTTTTCGCGACTACCCGATCACCATGCCTGAGACAGATGACCCCGATGTCAATGTTTACGATATGCGTCTGACCCGCCACGAAGACGGCTGGATTTACGGAATATTTTGCACCGAACGGCGCGACCCGAACGCCGCCCCCGGCGACCTCTCCAGTGCCGTCGCCTCCGCCGGAATTGCGCGAACCAAAAATCTCACCGATTGGGAACGGTTGCCCGACTTAAAAACCAAAAGCCAACAGCGCAACGTGGTCTTGCACCCCGAATTCGTCAACGGCAAATACGCGTTTTACACTCGTCCCCAGGACGGTTTTATCGACACCGGCTCGGGCGGTGGCATCGGCTGGGCGTTGGTCCATGACATCACTAAGGCGAAAATCACCCATGAAACCATTATCGACGAACGCGCCTACCATACTGTCAAAGAGGTCAAAAACGGCGAAGGTCCCGCCCCGATTAAAACACCGCAAGGGTGGCTTCACCTCGCCCACGGAGTACGCAATTGCGCCGACGGTTTGCGCTATGTGCTTTATATGTATATGACTTCGCTGGAAGACCCGTCAAAAAAGATCGCCAGTCCCGGCGGATATTTGCTCGCCCCGGTTCGCAAGGAGTACACCGGTGATGTCTCCAACGTTTTATTCTCCAACGGCTGGATTGCCGATGACGACGGCACGGTTTTCCTCTACTACGCCTCAAGCGACACGCGTATGCACGTGGCGGTATCCACGGTGGAGCGGTTAGTTGATTACTGTTTGAATACGCCGGAGGATTTGGGGCGCTCCGCCGCGTCGGTCGCCACGTTGAACAGCCTGATCAAACGCAATCTTGAACTCCTGAAAAATCTTTAAAGGGGTGCGATGTGAATCGGTTTTACGAAGAATTCATTATCAAACCGGGCGAAAAAGTAAACCTTGCCAAGCGCAATCCCTCCGAGACATTCGATTTTGCCGACAAGGCGGAGGCGTTGGAGTTGCTCGCCCGGAACAATCACCAGATTGCGCGATTGCAAAGCGACCTTTATTCCGAGGGCAAGCAGTCGCTGCTGATCGTCTTGCAGGCACCCGATGCCGGGGGCAAAGACGGCACGATCAACAACGTCTTTTCCGCGATGAATCCGCAGGGTTGCCGGGTGCAGTCTTTCAAGACTCCGACCAACTTGGAGCAATCGCACGATTTTCTCTGGAGAGTTCACCCCGTGGTACCGCGTCATGGCGAAGTGGTGATCTTCAACCGTTCTTACTATGAAGCCGTGCTGATTGAACGCGTCCACAAATTTGCAACTCCCGAGCAGCTGGAGTTTCGTTACCGGGCGATAAACGATTTTGAAGCCTTGCTCAATTACAGCGGAACCCGCATTGTCAAATTCTTTTTGCACATCGACAAAGAGGAGCAGTTGCGCCGTTTTGTCCGTCGGCTGAAACACCCGGGCAAACACTGGAAAATTTCCGCCAACGACTACCCCGAGCGTCAATACTGGGACAAATACACCGAGGCGTTTGAAGTGGCGATGACCAAATGCTCCACAAAAATCGCGCCGTGGTTTGCCATACCCGCCAACTGCAAATGGTTTCGGAATCTCGCGATTTCGCAAATCATTCTTCAGGAGTTGGAGGCAATGAAGATCAAACTGCCCGAACCCTCGGTTGACCTCCAGGAAACCCGCCGCCTCGCCGCCGTGGAGATTTCCCGGTTGCGCAAGGAGCACAAGCTGAAGATAAACTCAAAAGATTATCTCTAATGGTCGTCGGCGTCGCGGACAAACCCGTCGTCGGTTTGAATGACGTGGCGTTGTTTGAGATCACGGAATAACCGAAACGCGTCTCGCACACCGCCGGAAAAAATCCATACCGTGCAAATAACGCCCAAAATTACCGACATAATTATGTAGCAATACCAAAATACGCTCCATGCCGAATCGGGAATCGGGTAAAAAGTGTTGATGACCACCCCGGCGATAAACATCATCCACCACCCCATCAGCCAAACAAACGTGCCGTAAAACAAGAAGCGTTCAAAGCGGGAGAATTCCGGCGTAATTCCCAGCAATGTTTTGAGGGATATTCTCTCTTTTTTATTTTCTCCTGCGCCAGTTACAATATCGTAAGCAACGGCGTATTTGCCGCGATGAAGCAGCTTGTCCATATTAAATATCTGTTTTTTTCCCAATAGAGAAACCCCTATATAACATACACTTGAAGCAATCATCGCCCCAAAATAGATCCATTGACCGTTGATCGGAAATTCGGTTTTATGATTCAGTAAAAAAGTGGAATCGGGGAAAAGCAACAGCAAATGCGCAATCAGGTGATCCCACCCTTGTTGAACGCAAATACCGCCAAAACCGATCACCGTTCCTACGATCATCGCCGTCCAGGCTCCGGCTGTAGTGCCGCGCTTCCAATACAATCCGCCTATAATCACCGCCCCGGCTCCTCCGAGATAAATCGCCCCGGTTAAGGCGAAAAACATCAGAATGTAGCCTTTCAGCGGGAAAAATATGCTGAACACAAAGCCGAACAACCCGACCCCGATAACTGACAAGCGCAATATTTTCATGTGCGTTTGGGGATTCTTAAATGGTTTGTTGCGAATCGGCATAATTACGTCTTGAACAAATATCGTACCCCATGCGTGCATATAACTGTCATCGCAACTGATCGCGCAAGTTAGAATCAATGCGGCAAACAACCCAAACATCCATCCCGGCAACGCGTTCTTTAAAAACATCGGGACGATCATCTGATTTTGAACTTCCCGATCGGCAATGACGCTCAATGAATTATTGATCGGCTCCGCAAGCAAAGCGAACTTCGGCAAATGGAGCACCGCATAAGCCACCAGCGGAATCATAATAACGCAAATAGTGCTTACTATCATTCGCCAGTTGCCGATCACTCCGGCGACAACGGCTTCATGCGGGGTCTTGGCTGCGGCGTTGTAGCCGGAATTCCCCTGCCAGCTTCTGACATTGTAAATCGCGGCGAATAATCCGATTAAAAAGAACCAAATATCAAATGAGTCGTTGGAACTGCCGGTAAACGGGTTGATCAACGATTTCTCCTCGGGAACTCCGACTTCCAATCCGGCAGTAATGTCCGCCCAATTGTAATTGACCAACAAAAAAATCACCACTACGGCAAATACCAGCATCAAAAATGCGCCTTGAATAAAATCGGTGATCATGATCGTAATCTGCCCCCCGGAGCAGGCGATATACGCCGCTATCGACAAATAGACCGCCATGATCGCCCAAAACGTCTGAACAGTATAACCGTAAAATAAAAACGAAGACGGCAAACCGAAAAAATAAACCATTAAATTTGCGGAAACCAATGGAAATATGCCGAAGTTTAAAATTCCCGAAACCCAGCACAGTGTCCCGGCGAAATAACGAAATTTCCGACTGTAACGTTTTTCAAAAAACTGAGCCAGCGTCAACGCCCTGGTCTGACGAAAACGGTAGACGACAAACCCGGTCAATCCGAGAAAAAGTCCGATCGGGAGGTTCATCATTCCCCAGTATTGAGCGGGAAGCCCGGTATTGTAGATCATCTCCCAAAGAGCCACTAAGCTTACCGCCCCGTAAAATCCTCCGGCGACTGTAAGCAAATATCTCCCCGCCAAACGGTCGGCGGCAAGAAAATCGGCGACTCCACGCATATATCATTTACAATAAACAGCAAGCGACAATAGGATTATCACCACGAAAATCAGCATTCCCCAGACTATCTGATCTACATTCATAACGCGCTCTACCTACTTGACCAAAATGCTGATACCCTCAAAACCCGGCGCGTCAAAGTGAATTTTTGATCCCTCGGTTTTAACCGGCTTGCCGCTGATGACCTCGGTTACTTTTTTGTCGGTTAAGTCAAACAATACACCAAGATCCAAACTGCCGTCTTTGACGGCATCTTTGCCGCTGTTGTAGATAGTCAGATAACCACTGTCGCTGCCATGAATATAAGCACTGCACAAGAGTGCGTTGTTATTGGGTTTGAGCTTGCCGGACAACTCCCAATACGGTAGCCACGTAGCGTTGTCTGCTCCAAATTCTTTGAGTGCTTTCGCCCGTTTGAGTTCATGCAAACCAAATTTGTACATTGGTATTTCCAAAAGAACATTCAACTCAATTCGATTCAACTCCGCCCAAGTGCTGGAACGCTGATACCAACGAGGGCGGATTCCGCGCAAATGCGGCCACATATTTTGAATGCACAACGTCATCGGCACACCGGTGTTCTTTCCTGCATAGAGATTTATCGCGCTTTCACGCGGAATTAGCTCATCCATGCTTTCCCACGGCAAATTCAACAAGCCGAGATGTTCGCCGAGGTAAGCCGATGAAATATATCCGATCGTCGGCGGACTCATCGGGACATGGGCGAAGATTATTCCGCCAGGTTGCACAAACAAATTATTCATTCGTTGCGCAAACTCCCTAATGCGTCGAATCGGCACGGACGTATGACGTTTGCCGTCACTGTCGGTAAACCCCGCCCCGTAAGCCGGGTTGTCGGATTCGCTCAAAGCCAATGTGCCGTCTAAATATACCCCGTCGATACCGAGCTCTTTTTTCAGCCGATCCATATGGTAAAGCAAATATTCCATATACGGTCCGCCGTAGCTGACAAAATAGGTATTTTGCCGAGCCGGAGCGTAATAATTTGCACTCTGGTCAACCAAGCGTTTGCATTCGGCAAGCATATCCGCATGTTCGGGAACATCTGCCATTTCAAAACCAAAATAAAAAATAACTTTCATTCCGGCGGCATGAACGTCTTCGACCACGTTTCTTAAAATCGGCTCGTAAATCGAGCGTCCGCCATTTTGAGCCGAACACCAATGCTCAAAAAATATCAAAGTCCCTGCCCCGCTTTTTTTGATTTCACTTAAGACACTTCTGGGATAAGAACGCAACTCCAGCGGTGAATCAAGCAATTTTTGACCGTCAAGCGCAAGTTCATCAAGCCGGTAACGGGCACTGATCGACCCGAGTGTCAACTCTTTTCCGGCAAAAACATTTCCTTTTACCGGCAGAGTTCCAACGGTCTTGCCATCAATCGCAAGCGCAATTTCGTCACCCCAATGAATTGTGATGTCATGATCTCCATCAGGTTTCCAATCGCACGGAGCTTTGCCAACGATTCTACCTTGTGGCGTTTTCAACACAATAGCGCGATCAGCCTGAGAGTATAACAGTTCAACGTCTTCACCGATGGCAAGAATTTTTTCGTTGGCGACCCAGTGGTCGAAATCAATCCGTGCAATCGAATATAAGTCGTTGTAATTACGGAGTTTCAGCTTTAAACTCCCGGCGTTTTTCCAATCCGGTTTCAAGCGCTTCACTGCATCGTACGCCAATGGTGTTACATTGTGTCCCCAAGTAAGATTGTTCACCACCGGTCCATCGCTCCAACGTCGATCGCTATATGGGCGCAACGGAGCAATCTGCAAAAAGAATAAATACTCCCGTTCTTGCTCAAAGGCTTGCTTGTCATCGTAAAAATTAAGCACAAAATCCGCGCCGAATAGCGTTGGCCAAATCTGCGCCGCTTGAGCCTTTGGAGCGATCCATTTTTCAAACGACTCAATGCCAAAGTAAAGCCCCGCATCCGGGCTGGACAGCCAAATATTGTTGACTCGGTCAAGCCCGACCCCGGTAACGGGAATATCGCCGGACTGGTCACGATTTTTCGCCCCCGGCAACGGTTGGATAAATTGTGAAGCACTCTTCCCCAACGGGATTTTCACCGATAGTTTATTTAACGGAGTTTTGGGGGACACAGTCAATTTTATCGTGACAAAACCGTCAAAATCCACCTGGGAAACGGTTTTCACGTCGCATAAGTCGCCATTTGAAACCGCCTCAAATGAATAATTCATGCCATTGTTGCTGCTCTTAACTTCAAATTGCTTCGCTTTGATAAAACGTTCTTCGCCTTTGTCCCCGGCGACTTTTACTTCAATTTCACCGGCGATCACCGGGTAGCGGTTTGAACTGACCTGGTCGGGAAATAGACTTTTATCCCAACGAAACTCTTTGCCGGTGCCGGATAAAACTTTATTATTGTAAGACAAAGCACCCCACGGAGCAGGAATTTTTTCGGATAATCCTACTTTGGTGTCCGCCCAAACCGGGCGAACTTTCATAACCAAAACTTCTTTTTGAGTTATGCTGCGTCCTCCGCCACTGGCAGTGACCTCAACATTGTAAGTGTGACTGTTTTTCAGTTCGCCGAAATTGACCGTAAGCACTTTGCCATTGTAGGGGAACGTCTGCGCAAATACTTTTTCGCCGGATTGCTCTGTCAATACAACCTTTACACTCTTTGCTTTAATCGCTTCGGAGCCCAAATGGTGAACGGTAATTTTGGCATCCGCGCTGCCTCTGACATGATACGGCAAGAGTTTTACCTCCACTGCCCGGTCGATGGTAAGCGGTTTGACATCGACGTTTATTTGTTTTCGGTCGCCGTACATGACAATGGTTTTTAATTTGTAGCTTCCCGCCGGCAAATTATCCAGAGAGATCGACCACGGTCCGGGTTTATTTAGCTCCAGTACCGCTTGTTTGAGCGGTTTTTGGGTTTCGTCGTCAAAATCCACAACCAAAAATCCGCCACTGATCGTTTTTTTATCTTCACTACTCTCTTTTTCCAGCAAAAGCAAACGCACAGTACCCGGAACAATACCACGATAATCCCCGGAAACTGTGACCGAATCCATCCCTTTGGCAATCGATTTTATACTGCTTGCAGGAGTATTCCCGTCGCCGAAAACCAATGTCCCCAAACTATCGACTTGGTGGTGATGCCCGGTATTGACCGGAGTCCACAAAAATGCCCGGTAATCATAGCCCGCCATATATGCGCCAAAATTCGCACCCCATTGATCGCCGACCTTGGGAGTCACGCCGAAATTCTTAAATGGAAGTTTAAAAGTGGCATAATAAAATAATCCATCCTGACTGACCGCGCCATCCCATTGACCGTTCCAGTTGAAATCAAAATGTATACCGTCATCACGCTGCCCAAGCACATTAAGCTTGAATTGCACCACCTCGCCTTTATGCTTAGTGTCACTGAAACCGGGGATAAACAACGTTACTTCCACCGCGTCGTCGCGCTCCAACCCGTCGTCGCCTTTGGCGTCACGCGAAGTGACGGCGCGGGGTGAACGCGGCAATTTCACTTTGAATCCGACATAAAGTGCTTCACTGTCCCAAAGCACGCCGGTACGCATATCCAAAATCGGTGAAATCTCATTGGCATTCAGATAGACCGGATTGCCTCCCCAAGAGGCTTTATCCCAAATCTCGCCCAAAGGCTTGCCGTCAATTGCCGGTGCCTTGGAGGTATATACCGCAGTAAGCAAATGATCGGAGCTGTAAAGCGAAAAACACAATAATCCCGCCAAAATCGCCGTATAGAATCGCATTTTTCGCTACTCCGTCTTCATTTCTGCGTAATTGATGTTATCAATATAGCCATCGAATTCGGTACGCAACTCGTCAGCCCAGGCGGTTGCCCCCCCAACGTCAGCGGAGCAATTGAGATTTTGCCACTTGCCGAAACTTCTCCCTCAAGCGCATCGTCCACATAAAGTTGCAATTTTGCTCCGTCATATTGACAACCGACCTTGTACCAGCGATTCATCTCCAAATTTATTTTTTGGCGCGAGGTGGCGGCGATTTTCCACCCGTCAGGAAAGAGTAGCCCAATCTCCAGAGTGAAACGGTCAACACTATAGCGAACAAAGAAATTGGCACTGCAAACAATCATCATATCCCGACTGGGTATTGGACCATTGTTTTTCATATTAAAATCAAATTCCAGATAGAATCCGTTCGGACTCTCCGGCAACTTCATAACACACCGTTTTTGCAAACTTTCCCGGCGCGGAACAAGCCGCAACGATCCGCTGTGCCGATCCGAGAGTTCGGCGACATCACCGGGGTCGATTTTCGCCCCCTTGCCGACACTGTCGTTTAAATTGCCGCTAAAACAAAACAGAGCCAACGAAGATGCCTTGACCTCGGGTGCTTTGGCTGTTGCCGGGTCGGATTTTTCCAGCTCATAAACTTTGATATTATCGATTCCGCCGGAAAAATCGGTTTTATTGTCGTTATCCCAGCCGAGTGCCCCAAGGTAAATTGTATTCATTCGCGGTAACGCCGTGCAAGCGGTAATATACGTTTTACCGTCAACCGACAATGTCAGATTTTTCCCGTCAACAGCAATAGACAGGGCATAAACCTTACCGGCTACTCCGATATGTTCCTGGGCGGCGACTTCAATCCAATTCTTGTCCAAAACTCCAAATTGAAAAGTCCCGTGAGCAACGCTATAACGCAAAAACATATTGGCACTGCACAAAATATAGCAGTCGCGATTTATCGCATCAAGCTTCAATTCCAACTCGATCTTCCACGCTTCCGGCAACCCTTGATAAAATTGAATAACATTCCGCTCCAACGCTTTGACCGCACGCGGTTTTATTACCAACATGCCTTTCTCCACTGCGGCATCGGGATTAAGCGAAATATCGGCAATTCCCTCTCCAAGCGCATTTGCGCCAAGGTCGCTGCTGTTTTCAAAATTAAAATCCGCGATCATATCAGCGCAGCAAAGCCAACCGCCCAACCCGATAAACAGTACCGTTAAAATAAATTTCATTTCGCAATTTTCCTATCCGTAAATTAGAGGGGTATCGTTGTTGACGCACTTTTATCTACCGCAATATAATACGGAATCTTGTTACCGCCAATTCCGCCTTTAAAGAAAGGATCAAGTTTTAGATTGCTCGCACTGCCGTCAAGCATAACAACATTAACAGTGTCGCCATGTGCCGTCACCGGGCGAATGCCTCCCGGCAACATGCTGTCCGACCACCAGCAAATTGTTGTTCCGGCGCTGTCCATTCCCATAATATCGCAAAATGAGATCGTCTATTTTACCTGCCCGATGGACAACGCACCGTAAGTGCTGCCGTTCCACGGTGAAAGCGGATCTTGTGCGTATCCGTACCCATTCAGCCGATTGCCTGACGAGTCGCGATCGGGCGTAACTTTGGGACAGCCATAACTTGCCACCGCCACAGGGACATAAACATCGGTAAAATAATTTTTATCGTCCGGGCGTTTGCCGTTCACCCAATAAACTCCACCTTGCTCGAAGACAACCAATCGGTCGTTGTAGTCATTGAGATACCCTGCCTGTCCCAGCCCCATTTGTTTTAACGCATTCAAACATTGGGTCTTATGCGCTCTTGCCCGTGCCTGATTAAGTGCCGGCAAAAGCATTCCTGCCAAGATCGCGATTATCGCAATTACCACTAAAAGCTCTATCAGCGTAAAATTCTTTTTCATAATACTGTCCTCTTTTTAACGATTGAAATTGGTTATTGCATTTACCAAACCTTTGCTATAATTATGACATCAAATATTTAAAAAGCAAGAGCAATTTTGATTTTTTTCAGTTTTTTTTATTCGTAGTATTGACTTTTGCTTAGAGATAAGATATAATTTGATTAAGATAAATGCTATAATCAATAAAAAATCGATAACCAGTAAAAATTTGGGAACATACTGGACTTTAACTGAAATGTGGTGTACTCTATATTATGTCAATCTCTGAAATCGCCGAAAAACTCAAAGTCTCGACCGCCACAGTCTCCAACGCTCTATCGGGGCGGGGGCGAATGCGCAAAGATCTGCGTATGCAAATACTCTCATATGCAGATCAAATCGGGTTTCGCCCCAATGTGAACGCATCGCGATTGCGCAGCGGTCAAAGCAAGCAGATTCTCTTTTGCGCCCAGCTTGAAAGCGACAACGATTTTGCTTTTTATCACGCGATTTTTATCCATTTTTTAACCAATATTCTGATTCGGCACGGCTATGATTTAGTAATTCATCCCTATTTTAATACCGATAAAGACCGCGAAATAATCGTCCAAAAAGCACTCAATCGCGGGGTGGATGCAATATTGATGCAAACCGACGGCACGACAAATATTGACCTTCTGAAAACGCTCGCCGGGTTTTCGCTCCCGATTATAAATTACGATTCCAGCAGCGATGCCATGGAAAGTGCGGTCGTTGACACTTTTACCAACTCTTTTATGGACTCACTGCTCTATGTTATGCGGCAAAAAAAATACCCTCCCGACAGCGAATTGATCATTATAAAGACCGATGCGGTTTTAGATGATCGATTTCCTGAGGATTTTTGCCGGGTTGCGCTGTTGCAGGGTATAAAAACTCCGCCGCACATCATTACCGTACCCGGCAAAAATACCGACTTTAAATTTGTCTGGGAGCGTATCGTTGCAGAACATCACGCTAAAGATTTAATCGTCTGTTGCCGACTTGAACCTTATTTTGACACGGCATACCACGCCTTGGGACTGCTCCCGGCAAATGAGCAAAACAGGATACATCTTTTTTCAACCATTCACAAAATAGAAATCGAAAAATATCAGTACCAAAAGGTAATTTGCGGAATATTCGATTTTCAGGAAATCGCCGAAAAAATGGTCGAAAAATTGCTCAAAAAATTAAATAAAGCAAAAAATACTTGCGAAACTCAGATTCTTCCCGGGCGTGTCGTTGACCTTCCTTGCTCAAGTGATTTCTAAAAACTGAACGGAAAACTTGACATTATTTTTTTATGTGCTAACTTATGGCATGAGGATTGGAGTGTTGTCGGGTATTACGCCCGATTAACTAAAGGGTATCTCTAAAAACTGGGTTGCGCTGAAAATTAGCGGATTCATTATTTGGAGGTTCGATTTTGCAAGTGTCTGGCTAACACGGAGTTAACCAGACACGCGCAAGGTCGCACATACG
>JAISIP010000124.1 GCA_031261965.1 Victivallales bacterium
AACCGACCGCATCATACGCCACGCTTTCGGAAACCGGCAAAAGCAAGACCCCTGAGCTGTTTTTGCAAATGGTCACATCGAAATTCTTTTGGGCGAACCCCATCATCGGACCGCCCATGATAAGCTTGCCCGGCTCCTCGGTTACGCCCCCGGCAAATTCGATCGCCCTGATCACCGGCGTACCGATCTTCAAACGCCAGTTGCCCGGATTTTTTATCACTTCGCCGGTAACACTTGTAATGCGTTCAATCAACGGAATGCCGCGAATTACGGCATCGGCTATCGCTGCGGCACTGCCGACATTCTGAACCACGCAACGCGCATCCATAGGCAATCCGCCGGCGGGAACTTCGCGATCGGTGATCGCCTTAATCAGTTGTTTTTCGGAACCTTGCGGATATTGCACCTTTAGCCCGACAACTTGAACGCCAAATTCGGCGGCACGCCGATTAAGTGCCTCCATCGCGTCGATTTTATTGACTTCCACTCCAATATAGATACTCTTTACACCCAGTATCTTGCCGGAAATCGCCGCCCCGGTCAATACCGATTCGGGATCTTCAAGCATCAAACGGTGGTCGGCGGTCAAATACGGCTCGCACTCGGCACCGTTCAAAATAAGAGTATCCACCTGTTTTTCCGACGGGGGCGAAAGCTTGACATGCGTGGGGAACGCCGCACCACCCATGCCGACCACGCCGCAATCGGCGATCCGTCGGAGCAGATCACTGTTTGGAGCAACTTGCCAATCCAAAGTATCCAACGGATCGATGGCTTCGTCATTGCCGTCCGCCTCGATCTGAATTGCAGGAATAGGCACACCCATCACTCCGGGAACCTCGACTATTCCAATAACTTTGCCGCTGGTGGGGGAATGCAGATTCGCCGAGACAAAGCCGTCGGCAGCGGCAATCAACTGATTTTTTTTCACTTCATCGCCGACTTTTACGACCGGGGTCGGTACTTTACCGACATTTTCGGAAAGCACCACCGAATAGCGGTCGAGCAAAGGAGCGGATTGCACCGGACTACCGGAACTCAAACTCTTGCCGTCGCCGGAGGGGTGAATACCCCCGTTGAAACTCATAACATCGCGGGAACTTTTGTTCATTTTTCAGCGCTCCATTCCGGGTCGTGCTTTTCAATGTGAAGATGTTCTTCGGCAGTCAGCAACGCCCCGGTAGGACACCCGGTCGCCACTACGTCCTCCTGCGTCGGCAACGCGGAATCGGCGTAATTGACGATCGCCCTAAAGCCGTCGATCAAGAATTTTTCGGGAGCAACTTTTTGACATTTGCGACAACCGATGCAAGCAACTTTGCAAACCTGCCGTTTAGCCGGAGCTTTTAGAGGGGAGTTGCAATAGACATGCACTTCCGCCTCGGCAGGAACAAGTTTAATCACATTGCGCGGACAAACCAAAGCGCAACTGCCGCAACCTACGCAAAGTTCTTTGTGAATAATCGCCAACGAGTTGATCATTTCAATCGCGCCGAACGGACACTTGCGGGCGCAAGAACCCATGCCGAGGCAACCGTACGCACAGCCCTTCGGACCACTGCCCACCAACGATGCCGAAACGCAATCCGCCACCCCGTTGTAACTGGCAAGCCTCATGGTTTGCTCGCGATCGCCGCCGCAAAGCACCACCGCTTTTTGTTTGAACGCCGCGCCGGCTTCAATCCCGAGTGCCTGGGCAATCGCACTGACTTGCTCCGCCGATGACACCGGGCATTTCGACGGCGCAGCTTCGCCGGTCACCACAGCTTTGGCAAAGTCGGCACAACCCGCCATACCGCAACCGCCGCAATTCGCACCCGGCAAAAGTTCGACGACCAAATCGACCCGGGGGTCGCTCACGACCCGAAAGAGTTTAGCGAAAATACCGATGACCACGCCGAGTACAAGACCCGTACCCGCCATCAGAAGAATTGCATAAGTAATAATTTCCATATTTATTCCTGTCTGTGTCAGCAAAGCCCGGAAAATCCGACGAACACCATCGCCAAGATTCCCGCTGTAATAAGAGCAATCGGAGTTCCCTTGAGCGGTCTGGGCACTTCGGCAAGATCAAGTCGCTCGCGCAAGCTCGAGAACAGCACCAGTGCCAATGCAAAACCGATCCCGGAGCAAAGCCCGAATACGGTAGCTTCCAACACGGTGTAATCGTTGTCGGCATTGATAGTCGCCGCTCCCAAAACCGCGCAGTTAGTGGTAATCAGCGGCAGATAGATACCCAATGCCTGATAGAGCTTTATGCTGAGTTTTTGGAGCATAATTTCGATCAATTGCACCAAACCGGCGATAATCAGAATAAATAAAAGCACCTGCAAAAACGACAAATCAATCACATGCCCGCCGATGTTGAAGCGGAGCAAATGGCGATAAACCAAAGAGGTGATAAAAGAGGCGATAGTCATAACGAACACTACCGCGCCGGACATCCCAAGCGCCGTACCCAACCGTTTGGAAACTCCGAGAAACGGACAAATTCCGAGAAAACGGGCAAGTACGAAATTATAGACCAAAATCGCGCCGATGGTCAGTTCAAGATACCTCATTGTTTTTTCGTATTCTCCTGTTGGTGATTAATTTTAGGGTATCTCTAAAAACTGGTTTGAGTTAAAAATTGGCAGATTCACGGCTTGGAGGTGCGATTTTGCAAGTAGCTGGCTAACATAGAGTTAACCAGCTATGCGCAAGGTCGCATATACAATTGCGAGCTACAATTTTTAGTCAAATTTCCAGTTTTCGGAGGTAACCTTTACAGTTTTACTGCAAACTTTTTAATGTAAACCATGTAAAATGTTTTGTCAAGAGAGCTGATTTTAAATATGAAAGCTAATTGCAAAACAACCTTTTTGACATGATTTTGACGGGTCAATTGATTTCTCTTGACATATACTTGCAGGAATTGCACATGCGTGATATAATATATATTGGAATAATGAGGGCTTATCAACTAATAATGGAAATGTTATGACGAAGCACCGGAATCCAGTCGCGCAGTTGAAAAAAATCGGGGATATTGGAAGAAATATCTACGATTTTTTTCGACAAGTGAATGGCTAATCGGGGAAAGTCAGAGCGTTTTCGTTTATTAGTTGATAAGCTCAAAAAATAAAGGTATCTCTAAAAACTGGCTTGAGGTAGCCATAATATTGCGGGGGAGTCAATGAAATTATCGAACCGATTGCGCGGATTGTCCGCATTTTTTCTAATTGTTCTCGCCACTGCCGTCGTTGCCGACGATCGCAGTTGGCTTATTACCATGACCTGGCAACCCCAGGCTCAATTCGCCGGAATCTACTATGCTAAAGAAGCAGGCATTTTCGCCAAATACGGCTTGAACGTCGAAATAAACCACAAGACCCCCGAACTCGCAATCGTCGATTATCTGACCCGTAAACGATCGGAATTCATCGTCGCCGCACTCGGCACAGCCCTGGTTGAACGTTCCAAAGGCATCCCCTTGGTCAACATTTGCCAAATCAATCAGGAATCCAACGCAATGCTCGTTGGGTCTCGCAAAAGCGGAATCGCCCACTTAAAAGACCTCAAAACATTGACCGCTGCGAATAAACCGCGGCGGTTCGGAATTTGGGAAGTCGATTTCGGTGCCGTCCCGCTCGCTTTTCTCCGACAGCATGGAGTTGACGGCGAAATTGTCCCGGTGAACACCGACATCGCGCTGCTTTTGTGGGGTGCGGTAGATGTGATTTGCGCGATGGAATACAATGAATTTTATCAGCTCCTCGCCGCCGGTTACGAGTCCAATGAACTGGTCTATTTTCGGATGCGCGATTATCAGTTGAATATTCCCGAAGACGGGCTTTACACGCTCGATTCCATCGCATCGGCAAATCCCAAAATTTGTCGTGCCATGCGCAAAGCCGTTATCGAAGGGTGGCGTGCCGCGCTGGCCAATCCGGAACAGGCCTTGCAGTATGTCCGAATGTATTGCGAACGCAACCACAGTCGCTTCGATCCTGCCCAGCAACGCTGGATGCTCACGATATTCGGCAAGTCACTGGGGCTGAACACTACCCATGCCGGATCGCTCGCACCCGCAGCCTATGATTTTGCCGTCAGAATCTTCAAAAGGTACGGATTTATCAATAAAAATGTCGATTACCGCGATTTCTGCCCGAATCTCGGTGAGGGAGATGTAAAATGAAACCTTTTCGAGATTGGAATTTCGCCACAAAAATCAACTCGATTTTGTTGCTGTTTTTGCTGATTATAGGCGGAAGCGTCGGGGGATTTCTCTATTTTCGCGCCCGCGCCATACTCTCTGAGGAGATCAACAAGACCTCCATGGCGGTGGTGGAACTTGCCGCCGCGAGGATCAATCGGGTTTTCCCGCCGATCGAATCCGCCGCCGAGCTTTTGGGGCTCTCACTCGAGGCAACCAACCCCAACGAGAAGACGCAAAAGCAACTGCTGCGCGAAACGCTTGGGCGATTGCGCAAAAGCGTGCCTTCACTGTGCGGAATCAGCATAGCCTACATTCCTTACGGCAAAGATCCCGCGTCGCGCTATTTTATGCTCTATGCGTATGTGGGTAAATCCGGCGATATTGAAGTTGCGCGAATCGGAAACGACGAGTATCAATACTTTAAATTCGACTGGTTCACCATCCCACAACTGCTTAATCGCCCGATCTGGACCGAACCCTATCTCGACGTTTATGCCGGAATCGAAATGAGTACCCGCTCCCAGCCGATCCACAATTCCGACGGCAAGTTTATCGGAGTGACCGGGTTCGACCTGTCGCTGGAAGGCTTAAGCGATTTGGTGTCCAAGGCGGACGCCTACGGATACGGGCAGGAGTTTCTGATTTCGCGCTTCGGTCGCTTCGTCGCGTTCCCCGAGGAGGAAAACGACCCGAATATCACCCCGGATCTCAAACTGGATTATCCGCTGATTATCGACTCAACTATTTTCAGTTACTCCGACTTGTTGCGGCGAAAAATGTTCAACCCTGAGGACGCTTCGGAAAAGTTGCGTTCGATAGGTCACGCCATGCTGGACGGCAAAACCGGACACACCCGGGGTCGGATATTCAACCGCCAAACCGGAATGGAACGGATCTTTTATTCCGCCGTTGACGCACCGGGTTGGAGCATCGGAGTAGCCTACCCCGAAGTGCGGTTGCTCGCTCCTTTGCGCGAACTGACCCGTCGGGGAATCCCGGTGGCGGTCGCCGGGGTCGCACTCTGCCTACTCCTGATCGGAACACTTATCCGCCGTATATCCAAACCCTTAGAAAAACTCACCGATGCGGCGCAGCTGATCGGATCGGGTAACTTTGACGCACCGCTGCCTTCGCCGCGCGGGTTGGATCAAATCGGAAGACTGGCAATGGCGTTTCAGGCTATGCAAACCGCGTTAAAATCCTACATTGAAGTTATTAAAGCCACCACCGCGACACGACAGAGAATCGAAAGCGAACTTGCCGTTGCCCGCGAAATTCAACTTGGCATTCTTCCTAAAATGTTGCCACCGTTGCCGGACGCCGAAGAGTTTTCGCTCTACGCCACACTCCGCCCGGCACGGCAAGTCGGTGGCGATTTATACGACTTCTTTTACCTCGACAAGACGCATTACGCTTTTATTATCGGTGACGTTTCCGGCAAAGGTATTCCCGCCGCCTTGTTTATGGCGGTGACTCAGACATTGCAACGCAGCGAGGCGGAGAAACTTCACGACCCCGGCGAATTGGTCACCCGGATCAACGAACTTTTGAGCCGCAATAACGAAACTTTGATGTTTGTGACTTATTTCCTTGGGATTCTCGATATAGCCACCGGCGAGGTTCGTTATACCAACGCCGGCCATAATCCTCCGTATATACGTCGCAAAGAGACCGGGGCGATTGAGTTATTGACCACCCGGCACGGACCGGCATTGGGAACCGTTCCCGATGCGACTTACGGCACCGGATCGATCAAATTGAACTCAGGAGATACGATAATTCTCTACACCGACGGGATAACCGAGGCGGAGAATCCGGCGCATGAGCTGTTCGGAGCCGATGCGCTTTTGCGGGTACTGTCTTTCTGTTCGCACGCCACGGCGGTGCAACTTGGCGAAGCGATTTTACAGGCGGTCGATCGTTTTGCCAGCGGAGCGGAGCAATCTGACGATATTACCATGCTGATTTTGCGTTTAAACGAACTCAAAAAGTAGTTATACCGTTTCTTGCAATCGAAAGGATGCAATTGTAATCGTCCGATATTTGGCGAAAATAGCGGCTGCCTCAAACCAGTTTTAAAGATACCATAGCGTATTTACAGAGAAAAAATTTAAATATTCTGTTGAAAAATCCCAAACAGAGCATTATTTTAATTAGAAGTTCACCCGACTTGGTTAAAAATTTCGGCTCACAATTATATATGAGTCGATTCCAGATTTAAATGACGTCTATATCGCAAGTGTGTTTACGGAGACAAAAAATGAAGTATGATTTCACTCAGTATGTGACCAAAGATTCAGTAATATCCCTCGATGGCCTAAACAAGCTTGAAATAATGGACCAGCTGATCACCCGTGCCGCCGATCTGACCAAATTGAGTCGCGATGTGATTTTCCGCCTGACGTGGAAGCGCGAACAAATGATGACCACCGGGGTCGGCGGGATGTTGGCATTGCCGCATATCCGGGTCAACGACATCAATCATCCTTTCGTCATTGTCGGCGTTTGCGAAAACCCGATCGAAGATTATCAGAGCCAAGACGATCAGCCGGTTCGGGTTGTGGTGTTCACCATAGCTCCCGATGAAAATCAAGAGGCGTATCTGCAACTGCTCGGCAGCATTTCCCGGAAATTGCGCAACACCGAGTTAATTCAAAAGTTAGTCGAAGCGACCGGGAATCCGGCGCAAATTCTCGAGCTTATAAAAGACAACAAAGCATAGTAACTCCGATTGAAAGATAAGGATTTTCGCATAATGACCAAGCCGGCCAACCAACTCGGCGCCAAAGCGCAAATTGATTTCCACTGTTTTGCTCCCGATTGTGACGGCGTGGTCAAATTCAATCTTTCCGACATCGCCGGAAGGGATTTTCAGGCAGTCTGCCCCAAGTGTCATCGGCCTTACTCTCTCGATGCGAATTTGAAAGACAAACTCGGTCGCATGTTGGAGCTTATCATCGCGATCCGCAAGGCAGAAGATATACTCGGTGACAGCAATGTTTCAATCAACGTCGCTGGTGGCGAGGTCAAAGTTCCATACGCACTGTTGTTAACGCGACTGAACACGCTTATTACGCTTGAAGTCGGGGATCGCAAGGTAGATTTTCATCTTTGGGTTGAGCCTGCTTCACCCGATACATTCCGCTAAAATAGAAGGCTACCTCTAAAAAAGCGGGCGGAAAAATTCCGCCGAACGTCGGCAGCTCGGTCAGGAATTTTGATTCCGGAGATGATTTGCCGACGTTTTGATTTTTAAGAAGAAATGTTTAACCATAAAATGTGGAGATAAAACTTTATGACCGAGCAGGAAATTATAAAAATCTTAGAAGACTCCGGCGCACTTTTGACCGGGCACTTTCAACTTCGCAGCGGCTTGCACAGCAATCGTTTTTTTCAGGCGGCATTGCTTTTGCAGTATCCTGACAAGGCTGAAACCGTCTGCCGTTATCTATCGGAACAATTTCGCGATCAAAAAATCGACACGGTTATCTCGCCTGCGGTCGGCGGGCTTATCGTCGGGCAGGAAGTTGCCCGCGCCCTCAAAGTTCGGGCGATTTTCGCCGACAAGGAAGACGGGCAATTGGTGCTTAAACGCGGATTTTCGATCAAGCCCGGCGAAAAAGTGTTAGTTGCCGAAGACGTAGTCACTAAGGGCGGTCGAGTTCAGCAGACCGTTGATCTGGTGCGGGCTCTCGGTGGTGAGGTTGTGGGAATCGCGGTCATCGTTGATCGTTCGGGTGGAGATGCGCAATTTGATGTTCCTTTCAAGAGTGCGTTGAAACTCACACTGCCGACCTTTGAGCCGACCGAATGTCCGCTCTGCAAGAGTAATACGCCGCTTGATCGCCCGGGGTCGAAATAATATGCTAACTTCTATACTAAAAGCTGTTTTCGGCACTAAATCAAAGCGTGACCTCAAAAAGATGGCACCATTGGTTCACAAAATCAACGCGTTCGAGGAAAAGTACCAGAGTTTGTCCGATGATGAGCTTCGCGCTAAAACCGATGAATTCAAAAATCGTCTCGCCAACGGCGAAACCCTCGATGATCTTATGTGCGAAGCGTTTGCGGCAGTCAAGAATGCCTGTCGCCGCATGGTCGGGCGGGAAATTGAAGTTTGCGGGCAGCAAATGGTGTGGGACATGGTTCCATTCGACGTTCAGTTGCTCGGCGGAATCGCGTTGCACCGTGGCAATATCGCGGAAATGGCAACCGGCGAAGGCAAAACCCTGGTCGCCACCATGCCGCTTTATTTGAATGCGTTAAGCGGCAAAAATTGCCAGCTCGTCACAGTAAATGATTACCTCGCGTTGCGCGACTCAAGCTGGATGGGCAATATCTACAACTTTCTCGGATTATCCTGCGGTTGTTTGCAAAATCAGCAGCCTCCGCATGAACGCCGGGAGCAGTACGCCTGCGATATAACTTACGGAACAAACAGCGAATTCGGCTTCGATTATCTTCGCGATATGGGCATGGCAAACGAGGCGGCTCAATTGGTGCAACGCGACCACTATTTTGCGATCATCGATGAAATCGACAGTATTCTCATTGACGAGGCGCGTACCCCGTTGATCATTTCCGGTCCGGTGCCGATGTCAACTCATCAGTTTGACACCATCCAGCCGTTGGTCTCTGAGCTTTACAACAAGCAAAACATTCTTTGCTCGCGTTTGGTACGCGAAGCGCGTACAACGCTCACAGCAGAAAACATCAATGAAGACGATCGTGAAGTCGCACTGCTTAAGCTGCTTCAAGTTAAATTCGGTATGCCGACGCACAAGCAGTTGTTGCATATGCTTGAGGACGGCGCGATTTTAAAGGCGTTGGAGAAACTTGAAACCAGAGTTCGCAGCGACTCCAATCGCGGCATGTTGCAAGAGGTTCAGTCTGAACTCTATTTTGCCATGGACGAAAAAACCCACGAGGCGGATCTGACCGACAAAGGTCGTGAAGCGATCTCCCCGGATGACCCCGAGGTGTTTATCGTGCCGGATTTATTGAGCGAACTTGCTTCGATCGATCAAGACGAGGTTATTTCGGAAACCGAAAGAGCCCAAAAACGCGAAAAATTTCAGACCGATTTCGCCGCAAAAAGCGAAAGGTTGCACGATCTGTCGCAACTATTGAAGGCGTACTGTTTATTTGAAAAAGACATCAACTATGTTGTGCAGGACAACAAGGTTCTGATCGTCGATGAACACACCGGGCGTATTATGCCGGGTCGTCGTTTCTCCGACGGGTTGCACCAGGCGCTCGAAGCCAAAGAGCGGGTTCCGATTGAGCAAGAGACCCAAACCATGGCGACAATCACCATTCAAAACTATTTCCGCATGTACAAAAAACTCGCGGGGATGACCGGCACGGCGGAGACCGAAGCGAACGAGTTTCATCAGATTTACAAACTTGATGTCATTGTCGTGCCGACCAACCGCCCGTGCATTCGCAAAGACGACAACGATTCTATTTTTAAGACCAAACGCGAAAAATACAATGCAATTTTAAAAGATGTTATTGAGCGACACGAAAAAGGGCAACCGATTTTGCTGGGTACAATCTCGGTTGAAGACTCCGAGATACTCTCGCGTATGCTCAAAATTCGCAATATTCCGCACAACGTGCTAAACGCCAAAAATCACCAGCGCGAAGCCGAAATCGTGGCGCGTGCCGGGCAAGCCGGGGCGGTCACGGTGGCGACCAACATGGCGGGGCGTGGTACGGATATTAAGCTTGCGCCGGGGGTTGCCGAGCTTGGCGGACTTCACGTTATCGGCAGTTCGCGACACGATTCGCGGCGTATTGACCGTCAGTTGCGCGGTCGCTGTTCGCGTCAGGGCGATCCGGGTTCGTCAAAATTCTACGTCTCGCTCGAAGACAATCTTATGCGATTGTTCGGCTCGGATCGCATCGTAAAAATCTTTGACCGCTTCGGGCTGGAAGAAGGCGACGAGTTACAACATCCGTGGCTGACCAAATCGATTGAAACCGCGCAACGCCGGGTTGAGCAGCAGCATTTCGCGATTCGCAAACGTACGCTTGACTTCGACGATGTGATGAATAAACAGCGTGAAATCATCTACGGATTGCGCAAACAAGCACTGCTCTCCGATGATCCGCACGATGTGCTTTTCGGTATTATTGAGCAGGAGATCGAATCACAAATATTGTTGATTGATTCTAAAGTGCCGCTTGAAGGCGGAGATAAATCCGGCGTGTTTGACAAAGCCGCGCTTTTGGGTTATTTGAACACCGCTTTCCCGCTCGCGTTTAAAGCCGAGGAGTTAACCGGGGGAATCAGCAGCGACGGGCGACTGCACAGCGCGACTGATTTAACTTTGCAAATCATCGACCGGGTCGAAGAGGCGCATAAAGAGCGCAACGCCGATTTGCCCGAAGAGCAGGTAAAATATCTTGAGCGTCACACCGTTCTTGAAGCGATCGATCGGCTTTGGCAGGAGCATTTGTACGCGATGGACACTTTGCGTTCCAGTATGTCGCTACGGGTTTATGCACAAAAGGATCCGTTGGTTGAGTACAAACAAGAGGCGTACAAGATTTTCAAAACCTTGATGGATCAAATCTATCACGATGTGGCTAACAATCTTTTTAGAGTCACAGTCACGCGCTTAGCTACGCTTGAGGAGATTCTCGCGTCCATGCCGCAAGAGATGATTCATCAAACCTTCGGGCAGTTTGACGGTGGCGATTCGATCACGGTTTCCTCGCCTGAGTTCGGTCAAGGGAACGCGGGAATTCCGCCCATGCCGGGAATGTTGCCGGAGTCGGACGATACGCCGATAACGCTTTCGCCGATTCACCGCACCGCGCCCAAAATCGGTCGCAACGACAACTGCCCGTGCGGCAGTGGCAAAAAATATAAAAAGTGTTGCGGTCGCGAGCAATAAAAATAGTCGTGCTAATTGCAAAGCTATTTTGCAATTAGCACTTTTGGCGAAAATCTCCGGGGGACATTCCTGTTTTTTCGTGGAATATACGCGAAAAGTAATGCTCGTCACGCCAGCCGCAAAGCATGGCGATTTCTTTAATCTGATATGATGTGGTTTTTAAAAGACGTTTGGCTTTGATCAGGCGTTGAGTCAGAATATCGGAATGCGGAGTTGTTTGAAAAAACTTCTGATACAAAACCGCAAAACGCCCGGGACTTAAATTACTTTCGAGTGCCAGTTGCTTGATTGTATACTCTTCTTCTGGAACTGCAAAAAAGCGTTCGCGTATCTGGATAAATGCCGGGTAATGGTTCAATTCGGAATTCGTCATGCTTGAACGAATGCTCTTGCAGTTATTATAACCCCGCCGAATATCAAGCAACATACGGAAAATTGTATCATTGACTATTTGGCGGGAATAATCGTCTTTCAATGCAAGTTCGGTACGAATCCGAAGCAATGCATCCTCCAACAGATCGGGGATGCCGCTCGGCAGCAGGAGATTGCATGGGATTTCCAATTTTTCAAGAATCGGCACGATTGCCTCCGGGGCAATATAAATCCAGTCATTGCAAAAATCCCCGGAAGTTCCCGGCACGGAAGAATGCCACAACGGGAACGCTGGATCATGAATAATGCAATCTCCGGGAGTTGCGGTTTTCCGCCCGGTCGCGGTTTGAACAAGTGCGGGAGTGCGAAAACACATCAACAAATAGTTGCCGCCCAAATCGCCGTTTGGACACTCAAAATAAAATCCGGCCTCATGCCGGGTGGCAATATCAAGCAAATGCGAAAAGACAATTTCTTTCATTATAAAAGTTTTCTCCACTTAAATAAATATTTTCTCTATTGGCACTTGCTAAAAGATATAGTATAATTACAACAAGTCAAGAATTTAAGAGATCGTTTGAATGAAAAATCTGAATGTTTGCTTTGTCGGCTGCGGAGAACATGCCAACAGGTTTATTTATCCCGCTCTAAAAAGCGTCGAGGGAGTAACCCTACAGGCAATTGCCGTCTTACCCAAGGATAATCCTGCATTGTGTGCCAAACATTGCGGTGCCCAACGCGCCTATGATGATTTCCGCAATATGATCACGGCGGAAAAACCCGACGCGGGACTGATTGTCGGTCCGCCTCAGCTCCATTATGATGCCGGCATGTATTGTCTCGAAAAAGGCATACCGTTCTTTATCGAAAAGCCGATGGGCAAAAATCTGGAACAAGCCTCATCCATGACAAAAAAAGCCCGGGAAACCCAGGGATTTGGGCAAGTCGGCTTTATGATGCGTCATAGTGCCGTTAAAAAGAAAATCGACACGGTTATGGAAAGCCGGAACACCGGCGAAATACTTTACGGCACAGTTCGGTATCTGACCAGCGGCCCGTATCGTTCGGACGAAATCTATGGCATGCCCGGTACTGACGATTTATCGTATCTGTGGCGTTATTTGATGATTCAGGCGGTACATCCGGTAAATTTAGCAGCGTCATTCCTCGGCAAAATCGTCAAAATTGACCCGGAAGTGATCTGGAACGGCGAAAACATTGTCGTTGAAATCCGCCTAAAAGATGAAAACGGTCGTCTGTTCCGGATTTTGCTCCACACGCTTGTTTCACCAGGATACGGCAATCTACAGTTTGGGCTTGATCTCTATTTCGCCGACCGCTCCATGATTTTTACCGACGCGTTTCATTCGCTGAATTATTTTCCGCCGGAGAAGTCAAGCAACGGGAATTGCGAGCATTGGCAGTTCGCCACATTTGGCGACAATAGCATCAAAATGGGTTATGGCGGCGAGATCGCTTATTTTATCGACTCTGTCCGAAAGAACGGGCAAACTCCGAACTTGACCACATTGGAGGATGGACTTAAAACGATGGAAATTCTCGATACGGTTTATAATATTATAAAAAAGAGGACTTAACATGATTCAAAAAATATTAACTTTTAAGGGTTTCGAGGAGGTATTTTTCAAAGAATGCGAATATGAAGTACCGGCGAACTACACCTCTTTGACCATAGATTATTCGACCGTCAGCCCCGGAACCGAGCTTTTCTGTATTCGGGAAAATTTTGAGACACAACCCGGTTACATCGCCGTGGGGCATACTTCCGACGGCAAAAAATATTTTGTGTTTCCTTCGCTGAAAGAAAGCTCTGCGGCACATTGTAACGTCCATGCTTTTAGCCCGGAATCTTTGCTGATTCCGCTGATTGACGGCATAAAACCCGAAGAGGCCGGTTTTCTGCGCTTCATCAACATCGGGATGCACCCGTTGAACAACACCGTACCCCGCCCGGTCAAAGTCGCAGTCCTCGGACTCGGTCCGATCGGAAACATTGCCGCGCAAAGCGCGAAATTGACCGGGGCAGAAGTCATCGGTATTGACTTGCTGCCAAACCGAAGATCAATCGCCGAGCAATGCGGCATTCGCACCCAAGAAGCAATCACCGGCAACGCTGCTGAATATGATATGGTCATAGACACGGTATGCAATTGCGCCACTTTGAAACTTGCCTCCGAGATATTAAAGGAAAACGGAACTTGCGCCATGATCGGTATCGTCAAAGACAAGCCTCTGCCCGATAGTTCAATTTTTCGGAAAGTCTGGGACAAGAATCTGCATTTTCAATCCGGTTGGGAGATGAAAAATCCTATGAGTGCAACCCGCAACAATTTGATCCGCGCCGCGA
Organism: Victivallales bacterium; assembly: GCA_031261965.1. Lineage (GTDB taxonomy): Bacteria > Verrucomicrobiota > Lentisphaeria > Victivallales > Victivallaceae > Victivallis. The sequence continues at coordinate 13,844 of JAISIP010000124.1, forward strand.
ATCTGTTGGCAATGAAAGCTTATCAAGTCGAACCATTGATTTCCGGAATTATCCCGGCAAATATAGAAAACATCAAATCGGCTTATCGCAACTTAATTGAAAAGCCCAACGAACACCTTTGCTATGTGATCAATTGGAGTCCATCTCCCTAAACTTAGAGATACACTTAGCTTGATATGAATTGCTTTTTATGGCTGAGTGATCAGCACGGTTACGCCTTCAAACGATTTCTCCGCCAGCAAAGAGAGTTTTTCACCCTCAAGAAAAATCGCCGTGGACAGCCAATCCGCCAACATCGCCGACGGCGCAAGTACTGTTACTGAGTGCTTATCCAAAGTCGGCAACCCGGTACGCGAGTTTACAATATGACCGTATTTTACATTGTTTATGGTCACAAATCGTTCGTAATTGCC
>JAISIP010000132.1 GCA_031261965.1 Victivallales bacterium
GTTTTGGGGCGGTCGAGAAACTTCAAATAATCGTTTACACCGGAGAATCCGCGTGGTGCCCAGATCATTTCGATAAACCTGCCATGATATATGGAGCGAAACTCCACGCCGATTCGCACCTCGACATTCATAATCCGCGCCGAACGCAACAGCTCTTCTGCCGCCTCACGCGGAACATAATTATAATAGACCACCTGCAACTTCACGATCCCCTTGATCCACGCATCCATAATCAGATGGGTCGGGGACTTGCGGCCTTTGGTGTTCGCATCGTGAACATGCTGGTCGAAAGTTACCGGCTTCCAGTTTTCCGGCATTTCAACTAAGTGGTAGCGGCGCAACAGTTTGCGGATAAAAAGCGGATTGCCCAGCATCGCGGTTCGCATATCGTGGGCAAGGCGCAACCGCCGCAACGGGTCAACTCGCTCGCGCACAAGATCTTTGAGTATTTGCAAAAGCACCCGTGCGGTATTGTAATGCAATAAAACATCAAGCCCCTCAATCACCTCGTCGCGCAACGCCTGCAAAGCGGAAATCCGCTCTTCCACAGCGGAAGAACCAGATTCAAACGTGTCAAGCAATCGGAGCATCGTACGTGCCATGCGAATCGCCCGCGGCTCGACCAGCTCGCGAATCCCCCGCGGATGCAAATCGATCGCAAATTCGGAGGGACGACCTCCTCCTGTATGCGATCCGTTAAGCACCTCATCAATCGCATTTACAAGCTCATAGTCGGCGGTGTCAAACAGTAATTTTTGTCCCTGAAACTTCATGTTGCGTCTTCATTCCTTTTTTCAGACTACTTCTATAGGCTACCTCTAAAAACTGGAAACTTGGCTAAAAATTGCATCTCGCATTCGTATGCACGACCTTGCGCGTATCTGGTTAACTCTATGTTAGCCAGATGCTTGCAAAATCGCGCCTCCAAATTGCGAATCTGCCAATTTTGTAACTCAAGCCAGTTTTTAGAGATACCCTATAATGAAACAATCTATCACTCTTTGATAAAAAATGCAAATCAGGATTTGCGAAAACCGTTTTATCGTGATATTGTTACAACAGGTACATAATGCGCCACGATGATATATAAGGAAGATTTATCATGAAAAAGCTATTTTTCGCCATCGCTATTTTTGCATTCGGCTTGACGCTTCAGGTCAATGCCGACGCGCTTTCCATTCTGAAAAACACCAAAATCAAGGCACAGCAAACTGTAAGTGTCCACAATCTCGCACAGCTGTTTATCAATATAACCAACTATCGGGGGAGTCACAAAAAGTATCCGAAACTTGAGGAAATCGACCTGCCGATTCGCACTTTGATGAACCCCTACGGCGGGCTGAATTCCGAACCTGCCGCACCCGATAAAATCACTGTTGCCAACTGCGCTTACGCCTACTTCGGCGCGGTGCTGAACGACGTTACTGCGGGCGGCATCTCCGGCAGTATGCCGCTTGCCTTTGAAAAACCCTCTATTCGCGACGACGGCAAACTCTATGTGTTGCTTGTCGGGGGCAAAGTTGAGCTGAAAAATATCGAAGCAAAAAATTGTGCCGAGGTTATCGCCGCGCTGAAAAAAGAGGCGCAAAAACCAGATGAAGCGGTGTGGGACAAACTCTTGCTTGCGGCCAAAGCAATCGATCAGGCAAAGTAGATAAGATGTCCGCTCTTGTTTCTGTTCGCCGGGTTGCCGACTACAACTCGGAATTGACCGCCGTTTTACGTGATTTGCTCGCTCCGCTCGGCGGAATGGAGTCGTTTGTCAAACCCGGCGAAACAATTTTGCTCAAGCCGAATTTGCTTGGACCGTTTTCACCCGACAGCGCGGTAACGACCCACCCGGCGATAGTTGAATCTGTCGCAAAATTGGTGATCGAAGCCGGAGGAAGATGCCTAATCGGCGACAGTCCGGGTTGCGGTTCACGCGACGCGGTACTCAAAACCACCGGAATCGGGAAAGTCATTGACCGGTTAAATGTGGAATGGGCGGATCTCGACACCGGCAGGGAATTTGAATTTCCCAACGCCAAAGTAGCCAAACGAATCCGGCTTGGAGAAGCGTAGAAGAAGGTCGATAAGATCATAAATTTACCCAAAGCCAAAACCCATGTTCAAATGGTCGCCACCGGCGCGATAAAAAATCTCTACGGCTATTTGCCGGGGAGTAGCAAAGGCGAATATCATTATCGGCTCAAGACCCGCGAATGGCTCGCCGAACTTCAGCTTGACTTGGCGGTCGTGTTGCCGCCGGTGTTGAATATCATCGATGCGATTGTCGGAATGGAGGGCGAAGGTCCCTCGGGAGGAACACCGCGCCAACTCGGTTTTCTCGCCGCCTCGACCGAAACCGTCGCGCTTGACATGGTGACTTTTCGCGCCATGAAATTAAATTTAGAGCAAATTCCCCTGCTTGTAGCGGCAAAAAACCGCCAGTTTGGCACGACCGATTGGTCAAAGATCGAAATTGTCGGAGCAACTATGGAAGAGTTGATTTGCCCCGATTTTAAACCGATTCGCCAGTTGAATAATCCGCTGAAAATCTTGCCGTTACCGCAAAAAATTCTCGATTTTGTGCAGCATCACTGGAAGGCACTGCCCCGCATTGACTCCAATAAGTGCGTTAAATGTATGCGTTGCCGAGACGGTTGCCCGGTGAAACCTCCGGCAATCGACCCGAATTGCAGCGTATCGGCAAATTCAACGCGTTGCATCAAATGCTACTGTTGCCACGAATTTTGCCCGGTTAAGGCGATCGATGTGAACCCGACATGGTTGGAGCGTTTTGTGCTTACCGGGCGTATCCGTGAATTTGCCTCTCACCTTGCCGGAATCTTCAAACGTCATTAAAGAAAAAAACAAGGACTCCCGAAATCGGGAGTCCTTGTGTCGATTTGTAAACGATGTTTACTTGTTGCCTACGATAATGCCATCGCCGTAAAGCGCGCTTTCGATGGAAAGCCCGAAGAAAGAGTTGTAATAGACGTTACCTTTGTTCTTACCTTCGGTTGGAGTCCGCAAAGAGCCGCAGCCGGTGATAGTGCCGAGCAATGTGGCGATCGCGACGAGCATCAAAACTTTTCTCATTTCCACTTCCCCTTGTTTACTTTTGTCCGGCCGAAATAGTCGGAACTGATTGTTAAAATCGGGCATACTCAACAAACGAGAATCCCGACTTACCATTACAGTAGCATCTTTAGTTCGCTTTGCAAATATTTTCCCCGCGTCGCTTCAAAAAAAATCGAAAATATTCACCACGCCCCATTTTGTTTTTTGCCATTCCTCATTCTTCGCCTATAAATTCCGAATATGACTCATAGCCTGTAGCAGTAAAAGATATTGTATAAATACGCCTGCCTCCGTCATCTTCTGTATGCATATTCACAATACGCACCGAATCAATGCCAAATCGATTTAAGTCATCCATTGTGACTAATTCACCCTCGTTCTTCTGTAAAATAGTTCTCAAAATCCACTGACCCAAATCCGCATTATGATAACTCATTAATGCCTTTCCGTCGTCTTGACATATTTTTGCACTAAGATTGCGTCCATTGGGAAGTTGCAACGTAAATGGCTCTTCGCGTGATGGAAAGAAGTTTGGGTGCGTTTCCCTGACTTTCTTCGGAATCGGAATATATACCTCGTCAGGGTCGCGCCTCCTCCCGCCAGCGTTCCATTGATTTAATCCGCTTTTTTCTGGAACTAATGGGATTCGATTACGAGTGCTGTACAGTGGCAAGATGATGTAATCTATATTGCTTGTAACAACAGAGGGCATATTATTAGATGTCATTGTGATATCCGTTTTACGTAGAATTTCTAATAAAAACGAAAGTGGATCGGCAATGAAATCTACGCAAACATCAAAAATATCATTTGGGGGAACAATAAATTTTTGAATCAATACTGTTTTACTGCGATTAAAATGATATTCATTTTTTCCATCATGAAAGAAAATAGATGATGAATCGTCTTGTATAATCTTAATTTTTTCTACATCAACAAGATCATAAGTTGTATTAAAAATGCGCAATCCACCATCTGCGCGTCCAATAATGTGATATATGCGATCCGATGTTCCGTACAACGTATCCGCTACTTGTATACGATCATTACGGAATTGCCCAAGTTTTTGTGCTAAAGCAATACCTGTTAATAAATCTAACTGATTCTTTAGCTTATTGAATTCCGCAATTTTTTCCGCTGATTGATTATTTTTTAAGATAAAAGTCTTTATCCCTACACCCATTGAGGAAATTGTCGCATCGTATGCAGTACATGATCGTGCTTGATTATGAGCCTCATAGTACTTGCAAAAAATATTCTCTGTTATTCTATAATCTAAATACGGGATACTCCCCGCTGTAAACAGCTTGGAAAATTTCGCTAAAGCCGCAAGTGTTGCAAAATATTGGACATTATCTTTCCATGTTGTCAAAAAGTTATTGCTTCCCATGGCGTTCACCTGTAGCGTCTATTGTTTTTACTATTTCCGCCATAACTGCGACCACCAACGGGACCACGACCGAATTTCCGGCTTGTTTATACATCGCGGAAATAGGAATGTTCATCGGGAAACTATAGTTTTCGGGAAATCCTTGAAAATTAAGACACTCCCTTGGGGATAGCTTTCTTATTTTCCCTCCTTGAAAAATAATCGGCACATTATGCCCGCCAGTCCCCATATTTGCGGTAAGCGTTGGACATAAGTTATTTTTGTTTCTGCGAACGTATTTTCGCCGCCACTGATAAATCGCGTTCTCATCGACAATTTCTGATGCCAATTTCAAAAAAATAACACTCCGATCAGTATACACTAACTCATTGAATTCCGGGAACGGCGCAATATACTCTTTGATATTTTTGGTAAGAATCAGTTTTGGAGGAAATCTGAAGTTGTCGTAATTATCTGTTTGTTTTGGGTCAAAACAAACAATGAATACTCGTTCACGGTTTTGCGGGATATTGGCAAATTCAGCTGCGTTCATAACTTTATAATGAACAACATAACCAAGTGATTCAAGCGCATTTTTTATTGTTGCAAATGTTTTCCCGTTGTCATGACCCATAAGGTTTTTAACATTTTCAAGCAAAATCGCCTTGGGATTATGCTTCTCCAATATTTGCAAAATATCATAAAACAGTGTACCGCGCGTGTCGTCAAAACCTTCACGCCGACCTGCAATTGAAAATGGCTGACAAGGAAAACCGGCGCACAAAACGTCAAATTTTTTCGGAATTGTTTTTTTGACGGACTGTAGCGTAATATCACCGTGCGGATATTCCCCGAAATTATGCGCGTATGTTTTTTGCGCGCTTTTGTCATATTCGGAGGAAAAAACACACTGCCCACCTAACGATTCAGCAGCAATTCTAAATCCGCCGATTCCGGCAAACAGGTCAATGAAAGTGAATTTTGGAGTAAAAACAACTGGCTGTTTTGCACAAGACGCAAGGGGAAGAAAATCAGTAAGCGCAGGAGAAGATAAAAGGGTTATGCTTGCTTGCTTGCTTGCTTGCTTGCTTGCGCCTCACTTAGTTCGGCGCAAGCAGGGATATTTTCCTGATAATAAGAAGTCATATTTATTGTCCACATAAAACAGTTTTTAATTTCATGGCTCACAATGCAAAGATAGCACAATAATCGGGTATTTGCAATATCTGTTTTGTCGGATTGTGCGAAGAATTTTGCGGATTTTGACTTTCTTCTTGACTTCTCAAAAAAATGCGGTACATTAAAAGTAACCTTAACTTAGAAAGGGAGGAGATTATGCCGGAATTCAGCAATCCGTTCCAGGGAAACTGTTGCGACCGCAAATTGACC
>JAISIP010000187.1 GCA_031261965.1 Victivallales bacterium
TCATACTGATTTTTTTATCGGACAGCAGTGTGAAGCAATTGGGACTTGCCTTCGCCCAATATATTGGCGATTATGGTGACACACTGCCGCCAGTGCGGTATCTTGACGCAAAAATCTCATGGGACGATTTATTTGGTATGGGGGGATATGACGGCACCAGCCCTATGAGTCTTGCTGAAGCCATGGAGTTCAAACGTCCTGACGGCAAATTAAATAAGGTATACCGTTGCCCGTCGGACAGCGGGCAAAACTGGATTTACGCCAGAAGTTACACGGTGAACAACGGTGCTACATCCGGTGGCGATCATGTCGGCTGCTTTGAACGCGGAGACGCTACTCCGGGCGAGAGACCAGTTTTCTATAAAACCAACAAGGTTGCTCCTGACACGTTTATTATGGGCGAAATGTACTCCCATGAGCCGGAAAGTTACAATTATCAGGGGAATGTCAGCGATTGCAGCGCAATACGTTTTCCCAAAGCTCAATTATTGACCTTGCCTCCGTTTTTCAGCTACCACAGCAGCACGGTAAACTGGTTGCATCTGGATGGACGCGTCGCAAACTACAAGTGGAGTTCCACTTTCGGAAAGGGAGGATCACCAGATTCTGCAATGGGATACTTTTGCATGAGTCTTGCAGATAGGCAATGAGAAAAAAAGATTCGTAGACTTTTCGTTTGCACCAGGTTTTTACAGGTAGCCTGTATATATAAAACAAAGGATAATCATGCCATGAAAAAATTGTTTGTATCAGGATTTTTGTTGATCTCTATTCTGTGTTCAGCCGCCGAACCGTATAATATTGTCAACGGATCCCCTGACGGCGGGGGAAAACAGGAAGCGGACGGGTCGATTCTGCTTTATCGGGGCGACAAGGAGGCGAAAGCATATACGCTCCGGGCGTTTTCCGATGTCCCGGTGGAACCGGGAAAGCGTTATTTGTTTTCGTTTGATTACAAAATTGAAACGCAAAACGATACAAACTACATTCAGGCGTATGTTTATCCCGGAATCGAAAAAGACGGCAAAGTGCAATGGCAGGAACCTCCCCCTTACCTCTTGTCTCCACGCAAAAACAAAGAATGGAAAAGAGCACAACTCTTTTTGAAAGCCGATGATAAAACCAAATTTTTCCGTCTGGATTTGAGGCTTGGCGGCGACGGTATTAACGCAAAAGCCTATTTCAGGAATATGAAGATTGTACCTACTACAAGACTTCCCGAGCCGACAATCGAAACCATAGGCAATTACCGCATTGTTTCAAATTCCACCGACGGGAGCGGCAAGGTCGAAAACGACACGATAACTTTAACCCGCGGGAGCGAGGAAACTTCAGGTTATTCTTTGTATGTCACCCGGGATTTCGATATTGACGGAAGCAGCGGATACATTCTCAGCTTTGAAATGAAAATTGAGCAAGCCGCCACCGACAGTGCAAAACGCTGCCAGGCGTTGGCTTATACCTGTGTCGGCGGCGATAAATCAGGCAAAATGCAATGGTTCGAGTCGTACAACAATCCGAGAAGCAAAAATATGATCAACGGCGATTGGACAAAACGGACGGTAGACCTTCCGTCTCACGGCGATGCGAACATCAACAAATTGCGCGTGATGTTTTCACTTGAGGGTGAAAGCCCCGCGGTTGCCGGAGTTCGCAACATAAAGTTGGAAAAGACAGGAATCCCGGCGAAAATTGTCCTTGAAGAATCCAACGGCGCATTTAAATTGGATGGTAAAGTTGACGATCCGATTTGGCAAAACGCCGCTAAATTTGAAAATTTTCACGTTCTTGGCAACAGCGAAAAATACGCTCCGGTGAAAACAACCGCCTACCTGGCGTTAAAGAATAAAAAACTCTATATCGCATATATCGCCGACGAACCTTTGCAGGAAAAAATGAAAATAACCCCCTTCATCCGTGAGGGAACGCCATCGATTGGCATTTATAATGACGACTGTGTCGAGACGTTTATCTCCAACAACAAGATGAACTTTTCGCAGCTGATCGTCAACCCAATAGGATTGATGCACTGGGAGGAACACTCCACGGGGCGAACCATGTCCGAATGGCATGCCCGCGCCAAAGCAATTGTTTCCTCAAGAAAATTTCAGGCGGCTTCGACCAAGACCGCCACCGGCTGGAGCTGCGAAATGGTAGTTCCACTGGAGGGATTTTTTGACGGGTTCACCGGCGACGGAAAAACTCTCTATATGAATTTCACCCGGCATCGCACGGTCAAAGGCGACGAAAATTATACTTTTTTACCGTTGAACTCTTATCAGTTGCCGAACGCCTTTCTTCCCATTGAGCTTCCCCCCTCCTGTCAGGTCAAAGCGAAAGAACAAAAACCCATACAGCCTGTTTTCAGTAGAATCATGCCGGTGCTGGATCCCGCCATCCCCGGAAAACCGGTATATTTAAAAATGGAATCCGACCGGGTTTTCAATTTGCCCGGAAGTTTCAATGTCGTCTCAAAATCTTCGACTATTAAAGACCGCGCTTTACGGGAAATTCTCGCGCAAATCCAGACTCCCGGAGCACCCGAAGCACGCATATCGTTGATCGACGGTGAAGTCGATTCCGGGATTTCTTTGTCTCAGGAGCAAAAGAAAAAACTGAAATCTCCTGAAGCGTTTCGCCTGATGCTGAAGGGTTCGGAGATTAAAATCACCGCCGGTCATCTCGATGGATTTATGCGTGCTTTAGGTACGTTGTCCATCATGATTGAGGGGGCGCGTATCAAAAACAGTCCACATCTCCCGGAAATGCTGATGGTCGATGCTCCGCGCTTGCCGTTTCGCAGTTTTATGATGGGGACAACCTGGCAACCCCCGTTCAATATGGACATCAACAAGCGCGGAATCGATATGGCGTTCAAACTTCGGTTGAATCATATCTTTATTCCAATGGACAGTTATATGTCGCGAACCCGTTTCCCCTTTGAAACCGTAAAAGGGCTTGGCAGCGGTGATTACACCAAAGAACAGTGGATTGATCTTTTCGATTATTGCCGCGACCGCGGAATCGAACCGATTGCCATGTTCGCCTGTTTTGACAACCCGCGATTCATGCATAATATACCGAATTCCGATTGGATGTTCGTCCCGCCGCAAAAACACCATCTGAACGCCGCCGATCCTAAAGTCATGGAGCTGCAACTTCAAGTTATCCGTGAGATTCTTGAGACGCTCCGACCGAAAGGATTTCACATCGGTATGGACGAGAGCAGCTATGCCAATGCGATCAACACCCCCGAAGCAAAAGCCAAAAATTGGAAACACTCCGACTGGCTGGTCGAATGCATCAAAAGAAGCCGGGATTTGGTGGCTGAATACGGTTGTACGCTTTATGTCTGGGCGGATACCTTCGACCCGGACCAGTTGGGTAAAGACATCGATATGTCCGGCGCGGAATTGCTCAAACGCATTCCCAAAGATGTCGTAATGTGCGACTGGAAATATGACGGCATCACCGATAACGGCGGAAATTGTCCATCTATTTTGATGTTCAAAGAAAACGGCTTCAAGGTCATTGGCTGTTCATGGTGGAATGAGACCGCAGTTATGAATCTTTGCCGGACGGCTTACAAAAATGGCACCGCCGGAGTTATGCAGACGGGATTTGGGATTCTTGCCGACGAAATGTCTCCCGATATGGGACGCTGCCTCGCGTTGACGGCATACTATTCATGGTCTCCCGAAGATTCTTATCTTGAAAAAGTTGATTTTATTCCCGAAATGCTTCTCGCGGCAGCCAAAGGTCCGGTAAAAAAACTATATCCGAAGAATATGCCCACGCTGTTAACCGTTCCTGCATCGGAACTGATTTCAGGTGAAAAGTTTCTCCAATTGACCGGGTTGCCGAAATATTTCAATGTCGAAGCTTTCGCCTCAAAAGCAAAAATGCCTTCAGGCACTCTTATGCCTACATTCAAAAAGGACGGAAAAGCAGCGGCACTTGCCATTTTGGGAAACAGCAAGGAAAAAATACAAATCCCGATTGATGGGGTCGCACATGTTTTAACGCTGCTTATGGCGACTGATCTTCAACCGTTCAGCGCGAATATGGAACGGGACGAAAATGTAAACCGGGACGCTCTTGCCGGAACACTTGAAGTTCTTTTTGACAACAACAAAGTTGTCAAAGTTCCCCTCCGTATGCGCATGGAAACTACCGGGATAAACGATGTGTTTCTGCCACGCTATGCGTATCCCGGATTTTTCGGCACGGTCGATAGTAAGATTTTTGTGAATGTTCCCATCTTTCAGTGGCGCAACCCATTCCCCCATGAGAAGATCAAGTCGATTACGCTTCTTCCCGGAAATCGAGCTTATATCCGGCTGCTGGTCATGGGTGCGGCGATAAGTTAAAAGGTAAACAACCATGTCGAAATTACCCTTAGTTATGCACCCCGACTGCGTGTCATCGCAGGATTTGAGTGCAGAAGCGTGGCGCATTGCCCAAAGCAATATCATAGAAAATCCCAATACCCCGGCAAAACGTTATATGAAAGAGGGTTTTGACCAAGAGTATATCTACTTTTGGGATACTTGTTTCATGGCGGAATATGCAAAATATGCACCGGAAATTTTGCCGGGTATTGAGTCTCTCGACAACTTTTACGCCGCGCAATCCGACGACGGTTATATTCCCCGCTGTTATAATCTCGCAACTCACAAAGAGCCGGGGTTTGCCGGAAAATTCGGAAACTGCAACCCTCCGCTCGCGGCATGGGTAGAACTCGATTATGTCCGCCAAACCGGTAATGTCGATCGGATTTTGTCGGTTTTGCCGCACCTTATCGCTCTTGATCATTGGTTCTCTACCACTCAAAGACGACTCGACGGCACATGGTTCTTTGCCGAGGGTCCGGCAAGCGGCATGGACAACTCGCCGAGAACCGCCCGTCGCAACAAGTTTGGCAACGATGTCGGGTGGGTGGATCTCGCAGCTCAAGCTGCGTATGCGGCAGAATGTATTTCCAAACTTGCGCTATTGGTCAACGATGACAAAATTGCGGCAGAATTTCGCGAAAAGTATGCGGAACGCATCGATTTTCTCAATAAACGCCACTGGTGCGAACGGATCGGTTTTTATTTGGATTTACTCTTGCAGGGCTTGGAATATGAAAATTATCGCGCCTACTTTTCCGCCGCCAAAACCGTGGTCTCTTTTTGGCCGATGCTCGCGGGTGCCTGCGACAAACATCAAGTGAAGTGCTTGGTCGAACATCTGAAAAATCCGGCGGAATTCAATACGGTACACCCGATTCCCTCAATTTCGGTCGATAACCCCAACTACTCGCCCGACGGCATGTATGCCATGGGCGGAGTTTGGGCGATGACGAACTATATGGTTGTACGCGGGCTTATGCGTTGCGGTCAATACGCATTGGCCCGCGATATTTCAATGCGCCATATCGATATGATGGCACGTGTGTTCCGGGAAGTCGAACCGCACACGATCTGGGAGTTGTATTCAGCGGAGAAACCTCTTCCGGGTACAAGCGATTATATGGAATACGGCAAAGAGTCTCAAAAGAATTTCGGCAGACCGGATTTCTGCGGCTGGAGTGCACTCGGACCGATTTCCATGGCAATTGAGTCGGTTTTAGGGATTGAGTGTGATTATCCTGAACGTAAAATCATCTGGCATTCCAATTGCATACAGGAACACGGAATCAAAAATTTACGCTTCGGTCCGCATTTGGTCAATCTGACCGCCCAAGCGGTAAACTCAATCGGGGAAATTCCCCAAATAGAGATTGACGCGCCGGAAAAGATCAGCGTTGAATTTAAACGTTTTCAAGAGGATTAACATGTTTAGAATCAACATCCCGGAAGATGCCGGAATTTTCCGAATCGCGGCTTTGGAATTCGCTGCTTATACCGAACGCATGACCGGGGTCAGACCGGAAATCACCACCGATTTCGACGGTGATCTTGTCGTACTGGGTTCCGAATCCGAAAACCCGTTCACGGCGCAACTTCTTTTGGATAAAAAATTTCCTTTCCTCGGCATACGGAGCGGTAGCGATGATTATTTCTTGAAATCACTCAGGGAAGGCAACCGAACGCTTCTGCTTTTAGGCGGCGGGCGTCCGCGTGCGTTGCTTTACGCCGTTTATGCGTTTTTTGAGCAAAACGGGTGTGCTTATTTTTGGGACGGCGATATTGTTCCGCGCAGTGAATTGTCACTGCTCGGCTATGATTTGACCTGTTCTCCCCGATTTGAATACCGCGGGATACGCTATTTCGCTCATCGGGGGTTACACCGTTTTCAGGCGGAGCAATGGACACTGGATGACTGGAAAAAAGAGATCGACTGGATTCTCAAAAAACGATTGAATCTTTTTATGTTGCGAATCGGATTGGACGATCTTTTTCAAAAGGCGTTTCCCGATATTGTGCCGTATCCCGAGGATAATATCCCGCCCGAAAAACAATTTGAGCGGAGTTTCAACGACCGCACCCATTTTTGGAGTCTTTTGGAACGCGGAAAATTGCGAAAAGCATTGCTGAATTACGCTTTTGAACGCGATCTGCTGCATCCCGAAGACACCGGCACAATGTCGCATTGGTACAGCCGTACCCCAAAAGAATTTTTAGATAAAAAAAATCCTCCATTCATTCCGCAATTCAGTCAAGGATACGGCGAACCAAGCGGGTTGGTTTGGGATATTCGTCAGGACGAATGGCTTGAAAATTACTTCAAGCTGACGGAAACCCATATTCGCGAATACGGGCGCGGCGAGATATTTCATACCATTGGTCTGGCGGAACGCGAAGTTTCAGAGGACAAACGCGTCAATCATCTGTGGAAACTTTACGCATACCGCCGAATCATCGGACGCTTGAGAAAAAGTTATCCTGACGCTCCGCTTCTTATCGCAAGCTGGGATTTCTGCAATAACAAATGGTCCGATGCGGAAATGAAGGAGCTGATCGCCTCGTTCGATCCGCGAAACACCATTGTTTTTGACTATACCAGTGATTCCGATACGGAGGAATTCTGGTTTATGAATTGGAGCATTTACCGAAAATTTCCTTGGATTTTCGGGATTTTCGAGGCTTACGAACCCTGTACGGAGCTTTGCGGAAATTACGACACAATCAAACGCAGATTATCTCTTGCCGCCGATGACCCGTTTTGCAAGGGTATGGTAATCTGGCCGGAGAATGCACACGGCGATACACTTCTGTATGAGTTTTTCGCGGCGAATGCGTGGACTCCAGAATATGTGGACATTGCAGATTTTCTGCCGGTCTTTTGCTCCAAGCGTTATCCGGAAAGAACGGCGGAAATGCTTAATTTGTGGAATGCTTTTTTGCCCGCAATTCGCTGTGGATACTGGACAAACAACGGATACGGCGGCGTAATCTGGGCGCATTTAAACGGAAACTGGAAAAATGTCCTATACAATGAAAACGATATTGGACAAATAAAAATCATAAATGATCGGGTACAAGGTTGCATTGCGCCGTTAACTGAAGCTTTCCGTATATTATCGGAGACCGATTTGTCCGACCCGTTTATTTGTCGCGACGCCATTGATATGGCGCGAAGCGCGGCATCAAGAATGTTTCAGTATGGTTATGTTCAGCTGCCACTGCGCCGACTTTCGG
>JAISIP010000188.1 GCA_031261965.1 Victivallales bacterium
GTTTTGGGAGCAAGACAATGTTGAGTATACTGCCACTACCGACCCGGGACATGCTATTACCTATACCGAAGATCAGCTAAAACGCCACTCATGGGCTTTTTGGTTCAGACAGACAGACCATAACGCCCGCACGGGAGTACAGCGTTTTATTAATTCCAGACTCATTGAAGACAGTGCATTAACTTGGCAAAAGCGTGGAGCAGCAATTTCAACCACATCACCCTATAATCGTGACAATACCGCAAACTATCGTACTCCTGCAGCTAACTTCCTTCCTGAATTTGTGCCATTAATGAGAAAAGGGGCTCGATCAACTCTGGGGATTATAACAATTGATGTTTACTTACAAAGATTAAACTCTCCCATTGGTCTTACAAGTGTCAGTGAAGATATTTTGCTAAATGCACAAACATTTGGTTGGCAGAGAGGCGAACATAGCGACATGAAAGATAAACCATTGTACTCTATTTATCCCTGGTTCGATAAAGTGTTTGCCAATAGTGCTCAAATAATTTTGTAAAGAGGGAAAATATAAATGTATAAATCAAATTTATTTGCTTTGTTTTTCTGCTTGATCCTAAACATCGCAATGGCCGATGTGGACACGGAAAATAGTCAAATTATTCAATATGAAAAGATGAAGAAAATCGGAGAAGAAGAATTAGCACGCAGTCTATTTAAGATAGCCGGTCAGGTGGTAGATGCCCGAGGACAAATTGTTAAAGATGTCCTAATGGAAGTAACATTTTCCCGTTCCTCCGCCCCTTTTAAGCCCAATGAACAACTTCAAAAAAAAGAGATTATCGACGGAAAATTTTTTATTACCAAAACACGCTATACTTATCTACATATTACCTTTTCAAAGCCCGGTTATTATCCTGTTAAAATGTCTTTCTCAGTCAACGAACCGCCGAACAATCCGTCCTCGCCAATTCAGGACAATCTAAAAATACGTTTGAGAAAAATCGGCAATATCGCAAAATTGAAAGTGCTTAATCGCAGCATTGAATGGTCTGAAGCCGGAAACTCCATCATCATTTTGCTACCAGAGCTGAAACGAGTTCGCAAAAATCAAGTTTCCCCTCAAAAGTTTTTCGAAGTATGGGTGGGCAGAAATAATAATGATAATATTATCCTCGCCGATAGTCCTGTTCAACCATGGGGCAGAACCGTTCCCAGTCAGGTGTGTTTGGAACTCATTTCCAAAACGAAAGAAGATGGCATTATCATTGCTCATGATGTAAGTGATTTTGGCGACATGACAGAAGCACCCGCCTGCGGTTACTCTCAACGTAAAATTCCTTTGACTGTAAGTCATGTCTTTCAAGGATACATTTTCTTCTATTATCGAATCGGCGATATCTATGGGAAAGGGCGTGTTGAGAAAAATGTATCAACGACAATGAGTTCTAATCTTCTCACTGTATCATTGTTTTTAATGCAAAACGACGAATCTCAGCCAAGCAAAAAGCGAAATTTAACCTCTGCAAATACAGGAAATTATGGAAGCATAAATAATTAGGCAACCTCTAAAAACCATTTTTTAGAGGTTGCCTAATATTAAAGAGCCATATTTTAGGATAAAATATGCACGCGACAACAATTAAGGGTATCTCTAAAAACTGGCTTGAGATGAAAAATCGACATATTCGCAATTTGGAGGTGCGATTTTTAGTCAAGATTCCGGTTTTTAGAGGTAGCCTAAATACAATAATCGAGCAGAATGTCTTCAATGTTGCGATTTTTACCGTCAACGACAATATCCTGAATGGTTATCTTGCGCAACGATTCCCGAAATTCCGAGTTGAGCCGTGACCAGATGTCACGCGTTGCACACTGATTGCTCTTTTTGCATTTGCCGGGTGACTTTACGCAGTTTACAATGGAAATCGGTCCTTCCATCACCTCTAACACCTCTAACAAGGTCAGTTCGGACGGCTTTTTCGCCAGTTGAAATCCGCCGTGGATTCCACGAATGGAACGCACCATGCCCGCTTTGCGCAAAGCGATAATCAGTCTGCTGATGTATTTCTCGGAAATTTGTTGCGAAGCGGAAATATCGTGGAGCTGGCGCGGTTCGCCTTTTTCATGCAACGCCAAATCCAGCAAAATTCGCACTCCATACCGTCCTTTGGTGGAAATTTTCATATTAAATGATTCTCCCGCAGTAATAGGTTATATAGATAATATGGCGCGAAGATATGAAAAATTCAAATAAAAGTCTACTAAATTTGTAGGCTACATCTAAAGGGTATCTCTAAAAAACTGGCTTGAGTTAAAAAAACGATAGAGTCGTAATTTGGAGGTGCGATTTTGCAAGTACCTGGCTAACATAGAGTTAACCAGGTACGCGCAAGGTCGCGCATACGAATACGAGATGCGATTTTTAGCCAAGCTTCCAGTTTTTAGAGGTAGCCTAAAAACTGCAATATTCAACGCAACCCGGTTTTCAGAGGTAGCCTGAAGTTTGTCGTACAAACTACTACGGTGTTTCGGGGGCGACATCTTCCGGGGCAGGGGCGGCGTTGGTGTATTTGAGGAACTCCGCCCGCAAAATCCGAATATAGCGGGCGTTTACCGAAACTTCCTCCAAACTGCCGCAGGCATTGCCGTAATTAACATCGACATCTTGCTGAATTTGTCGCCAGTTGCTGGAGTCACTGTCGTAATCGTAAGCCGTATTAAAGCGGGGTTCCACGCTGCGCGATTCAGATTGGGGAACTACTTGTTGCTCGGTAATTAAAATCGCATCCGCCCCCTTGGCCGCCGCCTCTTTTTTTAGCTTATTAAGCAAGCGGTCGCGGCTCACATCGCGATAGTCGCCCGAAGCGGTGGCTTCACCTAAAACCCGGTAAGATTTACCGATTTTGGTCGCATCGGTAAAGACGACAGCCTCGTTGGCACTCGGAGTTGAGCTTTCGCCCCGGTAGTTAAAATTTACGCACCCGGTCGCAACTGTGAACAAGACAAAAAGTAAAAAAATCGGCTTAACCATATAACTCTCCTGTTTTCTTACCCATTAAAGTAACCGAGTAAAAGGGATTTTTCAAATCAAATCCCGAATTTAGATTGATTTTATCGGAGCGAAGCGTTATTTTATATGCAAGAACTAATTGCAAAAACCGGAAACTCGGTCAGATGAACAAATATTTTCCTGGAGCAACAAAACTATGATGAATTTCAAGGGAGTTTACACCGCGTTGGTAACTCCGTTTCGCGATGGCAAAGTTGATTACGATGCGCTGAAAATTTTAGTGGAACTCCAGATCGCCGGCAAGGTCAGCGGGATCGTCCCGGTCGGAACTACCGGCGAATCCCCGACCCTCAGTCCCGAAGAGCATTTAAAGGTCATCGAAACTGTGGTGCAAGTCTCCGCCGGGCGTTGCCAAGTGATTGCCGGAACCGGGGCGAACTCCACATCCGAGGCGGTTTATCTGACCAAAGAGGCAAAGGCTCTCGGCGCGGATGCCACGCTTCAGGTAACTCCGTACTACAACAAGCCCACTCAGGAGGGGTTGTATCGCCATTTTTCAACCGTGGCGGATCAGGTCGGCTTGCCGGTGGTGCTTTACAATGTGCCGGGGCGAAGCGGCGTTCCGATCGCCGAAAGCACTGTGTCGCGCCTTGCCAAAAACCCGTTGATCGGGGCAGTCAAAGAGGCGGCGGGGAGCGTTGATCGGGTGTCGGCGATTCTCGACCTTTGCGATATAACCGTGCTTTCGGGTGATGATTCTTTGACTTTGCCGATGATGGCGGTGGGGGCGAAGGGGATTATCAGTGTCTCTTCCAACCTGATTCCGGGCGAAATGAGCGAAATGGTCGAGTTGGCGCTTGCCGGGAATTTTGCCGAGGCGTATGAATTTCACCGTAAGTATTATCCGCTTTTTCGCGATCAATTTATCGAAACCAACCCGATACCGATCAAAGCGGCGATGGCGATGGCGGGTTTGCTCGCCGAGGAGTACCGTTTGCCGCTCTGCGAACTCGCTCAGGGAAACCGGGAAAAACTCGCCGCGACCCTCAAGCGTTGCGGAATTATTTAGAGATACCCTTTAGATAATTTTCTTGCGTTTTTATCCGTTTTATGACTGGAAAACCTCACAAGGCGGAATATAGTATAGTGGATTAAATTTAGGTCGCCTTTCGTTTGGGGAGAAATATCACCTATGTTGTATTTGCTTTCGCTGTTCGGTAATGATTTCCTGCCTTTTCGTCTCTTTAAGTATGTAACTTTTCGCGCAGGGGGAGCAGCTATCACCGCTTTTCTGATTGTGGTTCTGCTCGGCAGTTTCACGGCGCGTCAGTTGCGTCGGCTGAACGCGCAATCCGCCGAGCGATTGGAAGGACTGATTCCTGCCGAATTTATCGACAAAGAGAAGAGCCGCACTCCGTGCATGGGCGGAATTTTGCTAATCGGCGGAGTTCTGATCTCGGCGTGCTTGTGGAATGTGATGAGCAACCCGATTGCGATTTTGCTGGTAAGTGCGACATTCGCTTTTGCCTTGGTCGGGTTTTACGATGATTTCCGCAAAGTGGTGTACAAAGATCGCAACGGACTTGCGGGGCGGTACAAAATTTTGTTGCAAATAATCATCGCAAGCCTTGGAGTTTTCGCGCTTTTTCATATCTTGTCGGTCGCGCCGTATATGAGTCAATTTATGGTTCCGTTTTTCAAAACGCCGCTGATAGTTTATGCGCCGTTTACGGCGGTTGTGGCGGTCGTGGCGATTGTGGCGACCTCGAACGCGGTGAACCTTACCGACGGCAAAGACGGACTTGCGACGGGTTGCACGATTTTTTGCTCTCTGGCATATGCTGCGTTCGCCTATTTGATGGGACACTCGGTGTTTGCCGGATACCTCAAGATTCCGTTTATTTCCGGCGCGGGCGAGGGCGTGGTGTTTGCGGCGGCGATTTGCGGCGGATGCATCGGGTTTCTCTGGCACAACTGCCACCCGGCTTCGATGTTTATGGGGGACACCGGGAGTCTGGCACTCGGCGGCGCGATAGGAATGCTTGCGGTGCTGGTACGGCAGGAGGTGCTGTTATTGCTGGTCGGCGGAGTTTTCGTCATGGAGGCTGGGTCGGTGATGTTGCAAGTGCCGTATTTTAAGCTCACCGGGAAACGGATTTTTCCTTGCACGCCGATACACCACACCTTTGAACGGCGGGGCTGGACGGAGACGCAAATAGTGGTGCGTTTTTGGATTCTTTCGGGGCTGTTTTCGCTCTTGGCACTTGCCACCTTAAAGTTGCGATAGGGTTATATCGTGTGCAATTTGCGTACAACAAGCGGTCTTCTAATTGCCATTATACACGAATTATAATAGTGAAAGTCCATCTGTAACGACAAGAAGGAATAATCCTTGCTTGTTTTGTCACCCCGCAAATCTGCCGGAAGCTTTTTTGCAACATACCCATTCTGTTCTCCTTTTTCCTTATGGATACCTCTAAAAACTGGAAATTTGGCTGCAAATTGCAGCTCATATTCGTATGTGCGACCTTGCGCGTGTCTGGTTAACTCCGTGTTAGCCAGACACGCGCAAAATCGAACCTCCAAA